>DNGE01000155.1:1045-6438 GCA_003486705.1 Bacillota bacterium | reverse complement strand
CATATTTTCGACTAATACAGGTATATTTCTCAATTTTTTATAATAAACTTTATTGTATTTTAATAATATTGGTTGAGAGGATGTTGTAACTCATGTTAAATCAGGAAGTCGCTTATCTTTTAAATGATCAGGTCAGAAAAGAATTTGAATCGGCGTATTTTTACTTAGACATTGCTAACTATTATATTTCTAAAAATCTAGATGGGTTTGGTAATTGGTTTCAAGTGCAAGCACAAGAAGAACTTGCACATGCTCTGTTTTTTGTTCAATATTTACAAGACAACGACTATGTGGTGTCCTATTCAGATATTAAAGTCTTAAATCATACTTACGTGGATTTAAAATTTCCTTTATCCTTAACACTTGAGCATGAACAATCTGTAACAGCTTCTATTCATAATATTTATGATAAGGCCTTTGAAGTTCGAGACTTTAGAACCATGCAGTTTTTAGACTGGTTTGTAAAAGAACAGGCGGAAGAAGAAAAAACAACGCAAACCATCTTAAATCGTTACGAGCTTTTTGGAACAGATGCTAAAGGATTATACTTATTTGATCAAGAGCTCGGTAATCGCACTTACACAGCGCCAACCATGGCGTAATTATCATCATAAAAAGGAAGTAATCCGTTAACGATAAGCATTCGTAGAAGGATTAACTTCCTTTTTAAAATGGACTGAATCAAAATCGAATAACGATTATGTGTTGCTATTAATAGGAGTACGTACTATTAAAAAGAGTTACCCATATAATCGTTGTCATGTCCATATAATCATCTTATATCTACGCCTTTAGTTTTTTACTTTACCTTTTTTACCTGTTAGGCATTCATTTATTAAAAATAGCTATGCTTGACGCAAGGTCATGCATAGCTAAACTCAATTTAATTAGGTGGTTGATCCAATCACCCTAATTCTAATGATTTAAATAACGTTGTAAAAATTCTTTTGTACGAGGTTGGCGTGGGTGGTTAAAAATTTGTTCTGGTGCCCCTTCTTCAAGGATAACACCCTTGTCCATAAATACCACACGATCACTCACTTCTTTTGCAAAAGCCATTTCGTGTGTAACAACAATCATCGTTAATCCTTCGTCTGCTAATTGCTTCATGACATCTAGTACGTCACCTACAAGTTCAGGGTCAAGCGCTGACGTCGGTTCATCAAATAATAAGATATCGGGTTCCATACACAGTGCACGTGCAATGGCAACACGTTGTTTTTGTCCACCTGATAGTTGTGTACTACCCGCATGAGCAAACTGCTGCATCCCCACTTTTTCTAGATAATGGAGCGCTTTTTCCTTTGCCTCTTCTTTACTACGTTTTAATACTTTCATCTGTCCCATCATACAGTTTTCTAAAACCGTTTTATGGTTAAATAAATTAAAGCTTTGAAATACCATTCCCACACGTTGGCGGTGTTGATTGATATTGATTTCCCCAGCTAGTACATCATCTCCATTGTAAATAATTTGACCACTATCGGGTTCTTCTAGTAAATTTACGCAGCGTAATAACGTTGATTTCCCGCTACCACTTGAACCGATAATAGTGATTACTTCCCCTTTATCAACATGAAATTCGATATCTTTTAAGACTTCTAACTGACCGAATTGTTTTTTTAGATTATGAATTTTTAAAACTGCCATGTTCATCTCCCCTTTTTACAAACTACTTTTTGGAACTGTTTGAGACGCTGGAAACGATGACTTTGGCATGTTCATGCGCTGCTCAATAAATCTTAAAATGAATGACGTAATCGTCGTTAGGAACAAATAAATTAAGCATGTGATGAAAAATGTCTCTGAATATAACATAACACTTCCTGCCACTGATCGCGACTGGAAGAAGACTTCAATCACTCCGATAACATTTAACATGGAACTATCTTTAATATTAACGATGAATTCATTTCCGATTGATGGAAATGAGTTGCGAATCGCTTGTGGCAACACGACTGAAAACATCGTTTGCATTGGTGTCATCCCAAGACTACGTGCCGCTTCAACTTGTCCTTTATCAATCGATTGAATACCAGAACGAATGATTTCTGACATATACGCCCCTGTATTGACTGAGATAATGACAATACCAGCTGTTAGTGCATCCCATCCTAAAATAGGGCGAAGTGCATAATATAAAAACATCGCTTGAACCATCATCGGTGTTCCACGGAAGAACCAAACATACAAATTAACAAAGATATGTCCTGTTTTCTTTGCGACTCTTGCAAGCACTGAATCTCGCGGTTCAATTGCAATAGCACGAACCCCTCCAAGCAATAAACCAATACATAATCCAATCAGTGTCCCCGTTAACGCGAGCACTAATGTCATTTGAATTCCATATAAGAATAAATCGAAATTATTAATAAATAAATTATACGATTTTTGAAAAAATGTTACACTCCCTATCATTACACTTCTCCCTATTCTGCTGTTGGCGCATTATTTTGTGCTTGTGACATCCATTCTTGACGTGTTTGTTCTGAAATGTTATCTAGAGCACTTTGTACCGAATTAAAAAATTCTGAATCACGACTTCCCTCTTTTAATCCAATTGAAACTGTCGTATCAATATCAAAACCTTTACCATCTGCAAAGCGTACGATTGCAAGTGATGGATTTGCTTCTACGACCCCTTGTGCAACCGGTAACTCGGCTGTGATTGCATCAGATTCTTTACTTGTTAAAGTCACAACTAATTCAGGATAAGATGATTTTGGAGTTAAATGATTGACACCATCAATTTGATCAATGATTGTATCATAGTTTGTATTCATTTGTCCGATCACATTTTTTGCAGTGAAATCTTGTATTGATGTCGCATCCACTAATGCATCATCAGCACGTACGATTAATACCATTTCTGATTCAAAATAAGGTGTCGTGAAGTCAATCCCTTGCTCACGATCACTATTCGCTGTCATCCCAGCAATAATCGCATGAATTTCCCCCGCTTCAAGTGCTGGCTGTAACCCATCCCAATCTAGTTTTTTAATTTCTAACTCTTTTCCTAAAGATGTCGCAATCTCAGAAGCCACTAAAACATCATATCCATCACAATAGCCAGCCCCACCAATTGACACACTACTATCTGTTTCTTTATTCGTTTGCCAGTTAAATGGTGCATAATTACATTCCATTCCTACAACAAATTTATCGCTATTATCTGCTGACTGCCCACACCCAGCTAATAACGCACATAATCCTAAACCTAACATTGATTTTCTCATTTTTATACTCTCCTTTTGAACTTGAATATTCTTTGTTTTATTTATTACAAACACTACTAAGAATCTTTCTCCCCATCCTTACTAGTACATTGAATAACACATATAATCCACTCTAATGATCCAACTGATTTTGCAACTCAGCAACTTCATATGAGTGGTTTAACAACAAAAAAAGTCGTGCTATTAAAAACACGACTCTAAAATAAAAGTCCGTCATTTAATAGCTCCTCTTCAATAAGTTGAAGGAGTGTTACAGGTATTCCCTGCAACCCCAAGCCAATTATTTGCCAATAATTCACTTTCGGCGATGATTACCTTTTCTAAGTTTCGTTACCTGCCGGTTCCACTTAGTACTCTGATGCACCGCTACCTCTATACTATTTTCTTGTTATTACTATTAATACCATTATTTTCTATAACATTCAAGTCATTTTTATAAAATATTGTAAAAAATACTAAATTTTACATGCATTAATGACATTATTGCCAATATAAACATTTACACAATGTATATTACCTCCTAATTCCTTAATAAAGTAGACGAAAACCTATTTTATGTTAGAAATTAAAAGGGAATTTTATTTCAATACCACGTATAAAGCCTTTTAGAACTACAAATCAGGTGCTTTTCATTTATACAACAAAGCCACCAGATAACAACAAGTTGTTATCTGATGGCTAAAATATTTTATACGCGCTGATTGACTTGTTCTAATGTTGGCATAATATCGATTGTTCCTTTTTGCTCAACAACCATTGAAGCAACTTTATTTGCAAAATCTAAAATTTCTTCCATTTTTATTTTATCAACTGCAAATTCACCATCAACCTGTTTTTTTATTAATTGATATAAAAAGGCTCCTATAAACGAATCCCCTGCACCAGTTGTATCTATAGGTTCTGCTTCATGTCCAAGGTGTGAAACGTGATACACTTTTGTAAATACTTCAGCACCTTTACGACCTTTTGTATATACAACCATCTGTACTCGATTTAATAAGGTTTTAATTGCTTCCTCTTCATTGGTGATTCCTGTAATAAAAAATAATTCTTCATCACTTACTTTTATAATGTCCGCATAGTCTATATATTTATTTACTATATTTTTATATTCTTCATGATCATCCCATAAAGATAACCTGATATTTGGATCAAAACAAATAAAACAGCGCTTTTTCCATGCAATCTCTATTGCTTTATCATGTGCTTTTCTAACTGGCGCATCCACCAAATCAACTGAACAAAAGTGTAAGACATCTCCTTTCTCAAACCACTCTTCTTTAATCTCTGATTCATCTAACAACATATCAGAGCTAGGATTTCTATAAAATAAGAAAGATCTTTCTCCACCATGCGTATGAGAAACAAATGCTAATCCAGTATTTGCTTCATTAGTTCTTAGAACTGAAGAACAATTAATATTTTTAGATTTCATGATACCTAATAAATAGTCACCAAAAAAATCATTCCCTAGCTTAGTGATTATTTGAGATTCCCCACCTAAGATTGAAACGCACGCCGCAACATTTGCTGGTGCTCCTCCTGGTGAAAGTTCATATCCAGTTTCGCCTGTTGGCATAAAATCAATTAATGCTTCTCCGATAGAAATTACTTTTGTCATTCATATCCCCCTCGATTTAAATATTAAATATTTTTTATTGATCTATTACATTACAATTAGGAAACTTAAAACCCTTGTTACACCCTATTTAAATGACATTCCGCTACATTTATCTTATTTGCAAAATCGCTAAACGTTTAGATTTCATTTATCTATCTTAATAACAATACTCATGAAACGTTTCATCACGATTTCAAAAAAAACGTTTGAACAAACGCTTCTTTTATTTTTTAGTACTTTTAAAATTATTGTATTTATTAAACCGTCTCACCTTTTTTGTATTGTACTGAGATGCGATTTGATTTATTAGAAATAGCTTCATTATTCATTTTTTTAATCAACAACTCAACAGCTAATACAGCAATTTCTTGAACGGGTTGTTTAATCGTCGATAATATCGGATGAAACAGATCCGTATCTTGAATTCCATCATACCCAATTACCTTTACATCTTCAGGTACGTTTTTTCCATTTTGTTTTAAAACTTTTATATACGTTGCTGCAATGATATCCGTGATAGCAAAAACCCCATCAAT
>DNGE01000155.1:0-864 GCA_003486705.1 Bacillota bacterium | reverse complement strand
GCAAAAACCCCATCAACATCTGGATGTTGTTCATGAAATTCATTACAAAATAGTTCAACATTCTCGATTGGATCTGGTTTTTCAAACACGATGACATCTTGTCCTCTTTTTTTTGCTTGTGCCACAAATCCTTCTTTACGTCTATTAACTTCTGTATTAATTTTTGTAAAACTCCCCATAAAAGCAAGTTTTTTACATCCTGCATTTATTAACTCATCTGCTGCAATTTGGCCACCCTGGTAATTATCAGATGAGACACAAGGAACTTCTTTAGAAAACACCCGATCGATTGAGACAAATGGTATATCTTTTGTAAATTCTTCTTCGTATTCATTGTACGTAATTCCTAATATACCAGCTACTTTATTTTGATTTAACATCTCTAAATAATATTGTTCTTTTTCAGGTTTTGCACCTGAGTTACAAAGTAATAATTTATAACCTCTTTTATCTAATTCATCCTCAACATAGTGTCCTAATTCTGAGAAAAAAGGATTCCAAATAGTCGGCACTAGAAGGGCTACCATTTTTGTTGTTCTTAACTTAAAACTTCTGGCAACTTCATCCGGAACGTAATTTAATTCCTCAATCGACTTTAAAACTTTTTCTCTTATTTTCGGATTTACCGTTGAATTATTATTAATCACACGTGAAACTGTCCCAATAGCCACCCCCGCATGTTTTGCTACTTCTTTAATTCCTGCCAAAAGTATTCCTCCTAAATCACCATAATGAATAAATCTATACTATATTATATCATTATTAACCTTCCTTTTTCATCCTTATTTAATTATCTACAAAGTCAATTTAATAGAATCCTAATTATTGTCTACAAAATTCAAGCACCTGACACACATCGTATGA
>DNGE01000032.1 GCA_003486705.1 Bacillota bacterium | reverse complement strand
AAAGAGTCTTTAACAGTTTCCCCCCTGTTAAAGACTCTTTTCACATATATAAAGATAAAATTTTCCCGTTTTTTGATTTCTTATTCTAATTTAGTTTGATTCAATTGTTTGATTTGTTGAAGCTTGTGAAGCTTGTTCATCAACTAGATTGATTTCAATTGAAGCTTGCGTGACACGTTTACGAGAAGCGTATAAAATAACACCAACAAATGCAAGTCCAATAACGATATATGAAATAAATAAATTTCCTGTGATACCAAATGCAATATACCCTAATGCCGCAATTGAGGCAGAAAGTAAGGCATATGGAAGCTGTGAATTGAAGTGAGCACCTAAGTCACAGCCTGATCCTGTTGCTGATAATAATGTCGTATCAGAAATAGGTGAGGCATGATCTCCGAAAATAGCTCCAGATAATACAGCCGCCATGACTGGAATCATTAAATTAACATCAATCGCTGCAGCTACAGAACCTGCGATTGGAAGTAAGATTCCAAATGATCCCCAAGATGTCCCTGTTGAGAAAGCCATAAAACTTGCAACTAAGAACATTACAACCGGAATAAAGTTAGGATTGATATTTGCATTTGTAATCACAGATGCTAAGTATCCACCAGCATCAAGTGCTCCAACTAAATCACAAATGGTCCAAGCTAAGATTAATATTAAGATTGCACCAAACATAGATTGAGCACCAGACACTAAAGCTTTACGGTATTGCTGTGTCGACACTTCACCATTACGAACATGACGCCAAGCCATTAACATTGAAACAACTAATGCCAATCCACCACCAATTCGTAATGAAGTAGGTAAATCAATGTTATCTAAAATAGTAAAGAAGAAATTGAAATCAGCATCTGTTGTGGCTAAGGCACCTTGAATTCCAGTGTAAGCCATTGTTGAAACAGTCACGACAATTAATGTTAAAATCGGTAATAATAAATCCCATACTGATCCTTTTGTTGATTGAATATCTCCACCGTGACCTTCAACCACAACCTCACTGCTAACAATCGAACTATCATTTCCGTTTAGTGCATCTTGCTCGTATTTTTTCATCATGCCGAGATTTAAATTATAACGAATTGTAATAAATACTAAAATAATAGAAGCAATCACGTAGAAATGATAAGGAATCGTCATTAGAAAAGCTGAGAATGCACTATAAGAAACACCCGCTCCAACTAAGATGACACTCATTGAACCCATAATTCCAGTTGCCCACGAAGAAATAGGTGAAATCACACAAATTGGAGCAGACGTTGAGTCAACGATATAAGCTAATCGAGCACGTGAAATATTTTGTTGCTGTGCAAGTGGTTTAGAAACATTTCCAACAACTAATGCATTGAAGTAATCATCAACGAAAATTAAAATACCAAGAATGGCTGATGTATATTGAACTCCTTCACGCGATTTAACCCTTTTAATAATTGCAGATGTAAATGCAGCAGCTCCACCTGAAAGAACGATGTATGCCGTAATAATACCAAGTGCAATTAAGAAGAAAATAATTGAGATATACCATTCGTTTAAGAATCCGTATAATCCACCTTCTTCAAAAATAAGACCTGTCATCGTTGAGAATAATATTGAACCAGACTCAATGAAATTAAATGATGTTAAAATAATAGCAGCAGAAATAGCTCCAACGCTTAGTGACAATAAGACGCGTCGCGTTAATATAACTAATAAGATAGTAAGTAAAGCAGGTACTAATGAATAAATTGTTCCGACCATATGAATCTCTCCTTTATTGTGAGTTAGATCTATCAAAGACCCGTTAATGAAGTTAAGATTGAACGATTCTGAACTCTTGATGACAAAAAAAGAGCAAGATATAAGCAACTCTAGAGTTTTAACAACCTAGAGTTAGACTTATATCTTGCTCAAAAGAACTCATAAAATGGGCACAATCAAACAGATATTAGTTAACTCTTCGATCATTAGTTCTCCACTGTTTAAAACAGTGACAGTGTTAGATTTATTCAATCTAACCCCAGCGCAGCATATGTGACGCATAATGCTCGCTTCGGCACGGACACCTTTTAGAATTCTTCACCGTTGTCAACTCGGAATTCTTACTCATTGGACGTGCGCCTCTAACTCATCAAAGAGACAGATTCATATTCAACTTACGCTAATTGTAGCATGTCTATATAAAATGTCAAGTATATATTTTTAATTTCAAACAAAATATGATAAAAAGCAAGAATTTTTTATAAAAGAAATGAAGCTTCTAAAAGATATTTGTTAGGTCATCGTTTATAAAATTTAAAAAAATCCAAACTAAAATGAAGGTTGATTCAACTGTCTAAACAGAATATTTATGTGATTCAATATATTTGATAGGTAAAAGTTAAATAATGTGGTAAGATAAAGGATAGCTCAAAAAAGCATTGGAGGTTTTTTCATGAACATAGCACCATTGAAAGTAGAACAAGAGTTCTTAGTAACGATTAAACGTATTGGAATTAACGGTGAAGGAATCGGTTATTATAAAAAGCAAGCTGTCTTTATTCCTGGAACACTTGTAGGAGAAGAAGTCGTTGCAGTTTGTACACGTGTCGCAAACGGTTATGCAGAGGCTGAATTAGTTCGCGTTAAAAAGAAATCAAAATACCGTTGTAAACCAGAATGTGAAGTGTATGGTCAATGTGGTGGATGCCAATTACAACATATGAAATATGAAGAACAATTAAAAGTAAAACGTGATGCAGTGGAACAAGCATTAGAAAGATATACAGATTTAGATTTAGAAGAGTTCGAAATTTTACCAACAATCGGAATGCAAGATCCTTATAACTATCGTAATCGTGCTGCAATGCCTGTCGGATACGATGTAGATGGAATTATGGTAGGATTCTATAGCATGAACTCACGTCAGTTAGTTAATGTAACAGGGTGTGATGTACAATATGATGAAATTAATGATGTGATTAACTCAGCTGTTGATTTATTAGATGAATATCAAGTTTATGCATATTCACCAAAAACAAAAAAAGGAACAGCTCGTTATATTGTTGCACGTATGGGACATAAAACAGGTGAGATTCAAGTTACCTTTGTTATGGCAAATAAAGATTTTAAAGCGATTAAAGCATTAGCAAAAGACTTAATGCAAGAACATCCAGCTGTAAAATCTGTTTATTTAAATGTTAACAAAGAGGATACACATGAGATTTTTGGTAATGAAATGAATTTAATTGCAGGTATTGAAAATATTAAAGATGAGTTAGGTAAATTTAAATTCAATTTATCACCACGTGCTTTTTATCAATTAAATCCAGAACAAACAGTAAAATTATATGATGAAGTTAAAAAAGCTGCAGCTTTAACGGGTCGTGAAAAAGTAGTAGATGCTTATTGTGGTGTCGGAACGATTGGACAATGGGTAGCTGATAAAGCAAGTGAAGTTCGCGGTGTGGATATTACGCGTTCAGCCATTATAGATGCGAAAGAAAATGCTAAATTAAATGGTATTGATAATACGTATTATGCGGTTGGTGAAGCAGAGAAAATCGTACCGAAATGGGTGAATGAAGACTTTAAACCAGATGTCGTAATCGTAGACCCACCTCGTACAGGACTTGGTAAAAACTTAATTGAGATGTTAAAGCGCGTGCAACCTCAAACTGTGGTTTACGTTTCATGTAATCCATCAACGCTCGCTAAAAACTTAAAAGAATTAAGTCAAAAATATCGTGTGGCATACATTCAACCTGTTGATATGTTCCCACAAACTTCACATGTTGAAGCAGTTGTCAAATTAGTTAAAAAAGATCGCGAAGTAAAAGGTCGCCGTAAATAATATAGTAAATCCCCTTTCATGAAAGTGAAAGGGGATTTTTAGGTTTGAAGATGTGAAAATCGTTAGAATAAACTACTCGTTGACGTTGATAAATCTGCGGTTGAGGCTTCCTCAGCTGAAATGGCACCAATATCTTCATTAGCAATGGCCTCAGATTCAGCTTGTGAACTCGAGCTTTGATTTTGAGTGGTGGCCGTAGACGTTTCAGTAGGTAACGTAATTTTTGTTCCAGTTAGCGCCTCAAGTTTTTGTTTTAAAAGTTCAATATCAGCAGCCATATTGTTTTGACGCGCTAAATAAGCAACGCGATCTTTATTGGCTTGAGCATCTTTTGTGAAATTAGCTTGAAAAGCTTCTTGTTGAACCATTGTATTAATCGTAAACCCCACATCAACAAATAAAGCTCCTAGGATGGTTCTTTCTCTTAAGTTCAAATTCATTGTGAGGGCAATGGCGAAGATCGTATAAAAAATAACTAATTCAAGTGGAGATAGTGTTGAAATAAAATAAAATAATTCTGAATTTGTAAAATTACAATAACGATA
>DNGE01000162.1 GCA_003486705.1 Bacillota bacterium | reverse complement strand
GGGGATGGAGTGAGAGAACATGACAAAAGCGCAATTAATCGTCAATTTATTTTGGTCAATCGCGACAACGATTATTTTATTTTTAGATATTCAAGGAACAATCAGTTTAGCAAACAACTCAGCTTTATTTTTCGGATATATTATCTTAATGTTTGCTTCTTTTGGTGCTGTGAAAGTTATTGATAAAAAACAAGCACAAAAAGCAGCGACAAAATAAAAAGGAGCTTAGCTCCTTTTTATTTTTGTAAATAACCTTCTAATGCTTTTGAAAATTGATCAGGACATGATGTACCTTTTGTGCGGCAATCAATTCCTTTTAAGCGATTGATCGCATCTTCAACGTCCATTCCTTGAACTAAAGTTGAGATTCCAACTAAGTTTCCTGGACAGCCACCGATAAAATTAACTGATTTAATTTTGTTATCGATAATTTCAAACTCAATTTCTCTAGCACATACGCCACTCGTTTTATATGTTTCCATTATAATATCCCCCTTTTTAAAACTAGATTTACAAATATTGTAACAGAGCATATTGGAAACTGCAATTCTCAATCTAAAACAAAATAATTTCCATTTTTTGTTGAAACGTTTCTAGAAAGCACTTGCAAAAAATGTTTTAAGCATCTATAATGAGTATGGAATGTAAAACAGTTGGACGTCTGAGAAGGAAGTATTGAAAACTTTAATTATCATTGACACAATTATTAGATTAATAAGTCATTAGATGTATTGGGTTCCAACTTGTTTTTAAAGGTAGTCAAAGTCTTGCAAGAAATTTTAATTAAGGTATAAACATTTTATTGTCTTGAGGGGGAATGTTTGTATAATAAAATAATTTAAAACTTGTAAGATGATAAGTTTATAAAAACCGCAAATTTTATAAACTTATTTTTCAAAGACATTTGTTCATTAAATGACTTCAAACCTAGATAATGACTATGTTTGAGGATGCGTTAATGCATGGTGGATGGATATGATTTGAGGGCGTATCAAAAAAGCTAGCACTTGAGGAGGTGCTAGCTTTTTAAATTGTCAAACGTTTGTTAAAATAAGGATAAGAAATACGATGTTATGTTTTTTTAAGTTTTTAATAAAGTAGATGACGTAGCATTAAGAATTGTACGTTTATTTTTGAGTGTTCAGTTCATGATAATGTTGTGTGAGTAACGAAGGCTGATACGTGCTTAAATATTGTAGTGTCTATTTGTGTTAAATGGATCAGCATTGAATTTATATCACTTAGCGAAAACAATTTTAAGTGAGAGATGTTATAAAGGTCGTATAAAAAAACGTTTATATAGCAATAATAAATACAAAATGTAAGTTTTTTCGTGTACTGTGATTAGAACACATGTTATAATAAAAAAATGAGAAAAAATAGATTGATAGATGGAGTGATCAATATGTCTACTGAAATCAATGATCAGTTACAAGTAAGACGCGATAAAATGGATGATTTACGTCAAAACGGAATCGATCCATTCGGACAAAGATTTAACCGTACACATTTATCTCAAGAATTAGTTGAGCAATTTGGTGCGTTTTCTAAAGAAGAATTAGAAGAGAAAAACATTGAAGTGGCAATCGCTGGACGTATCCGTACAAAACGCGGTAAAGGAAAAGCTGGATTTGCACATATTCAAGATATTCAAGGTCAAGTTCAACTTTATGTTCGTAAAGACATGGTTGGAGAAGAGGCATATGCTTTCTTTGACAAAGTGGATTTAGGGGATATCGTTGGTGTTAAAGGAATTGTGTTCAAAACTCAAGTTGGTGAATTATCAATTAAAGTTAAAGAATATACACCATTAACAAAAGCGTTACGTCCATTACCTGAAAAATATCATGGGTTAACGGATATTGAAGAACGTTACCGTCGTCGTTATGTTGATTTAATCATGAACGATGATAGCAAAGAAACAATGATTACACGTACGCGCATTATTTCATCTATGCGTCGTTATTTAGATAATTTAGGATATTTAGAAGTTGAAACACCAATTTTACATACTACACTTGGTGGAGCGGCTGCACGTCCTTTCGAAACGCATCATAATGCATTAGATATGGATTTATATTTACGTATTGCAACTGAGTTACACTTAAAACGTTTATTAGTTGGTGGACTTGAAAAAGTATACGAAATCGGACGTATTTTCCGTAACGAAGGAATTTCTGTTCGTCATAATCCTGAGTTCACATCAATCGAATTATATGAAGCATACGGAGATATGGAAACAATGATGGACTTAACTGAAAGTCTAATTGCGCATATCGCACAAGATGTTTTAGGTAAAACGACTGTAACTTACGGAGAAAAAGAAATCAACTTAGCTGTTGGATTCAAACGTTGGCACATGGTTGATGCAATCAAAGACGTAACAGGTGTTGACTTCTGGCAAGAAATGACGTTAGAAGAAGCAAAAGCAATCGCTAAAGAAAAAGGTGTTGAGGTTTCTGCTCACCACACAGGTGTTGGACATATTATCAACGAATTCTTCGAAACATTCGTTGAAGCTGAAATTGTTCAACCAACATTTATCTACGGACATCCAGTAGAGGTGTCACCTTTAGCTAAGAAAAACGCTGAAGACGGACGTTTCACTGATCGTTTCGAGTTATTCATCGATGCTCGTGAATATGCAAATGCCTTCACTGAGTTAAATGATCCAATCGATCAAAAAGAGCGTTTCGAAGCACAATTACGTGAAAAAGAATTAGGAAACGATGAAGCATCTGAAATGGATGTTGATTACATCGAAGCATTAGAATACGGAATGCCACCAGCAGGTGGAATGGGTCTTGGAATTGACCGTTTAGTTATGTTATTAACAAACTCACCATCAATCCGTGACGTATTATTATTCCCAACAATGCGTAAAAAATAAAAATATAAAATCCCCAACCGCGATTCGGTTTGGGGATTTTTTTTATGAATTGCTTGTTTGACTGTGAAATAAACGGGGCGGTATAAAATTTATTATTTCACGACGCTAAGGTGTTAAGTTTAATAGCCATTAGATGTCGAGTTTAGTCTAAACAAGGACAGTCGCAAGCTTTTGCTAATAATTCGCAAAAGGTTGGATGTGTAGATGGTAAACAACGACCATTTGCTAAAGCTAACAAAGACTCGTTTAATGATGGGTGTCCATCAGGTAAATCAAGACATCTTAAGACACGATAACATTGGCGTCCAAGATATTGATAAACGCGTTGTCTTTGAATCGGTGTTAAACATTCTCCACCACCGTGAGCACATCCACTGCGACGATTCGCTAAAGCGATACAACATAACTCTTTAAAATCTGGATGATTAGCTGGTGCTGATCCACCGTAAGCTAACACACATAAACTACAGTTAATCGATGGATGATCAGGAGAGATTGGGATAAATTGAAATAAGTTAAAGCACAGACATCCAAGGTATTCATAAATTCTTCGACGTTGTTCAGCCGTTAATCCACCATTATTTTCACAACCTAAATTTGAGACTTCATTTACTTGATTAGCGCGATTGCTATTAGTTCGCCCGTTTGAAGTTCCAAGTAAATCGGCAAAGTTATCTGCATCAGTTCTTCTTAAATTATTATTGCCTCTGTTACAAGCCATAAGTGTAATCACCTCATAATATGATATTTTCCATGAGTCATAAGCCTCACCCTATCATACGCACAAAGATTATTTGGGGTAATTGTAAATACCTAATTCTTAGACGAAAGTAAATAAAACTTAAACAGATTGAAGCACAAGTTTACAACTAAAACGTATGTTGCTTAAAATCTCATGTCACAAAAAAATGAACTGATAAACAGCACCTCAAAATATAACTATGAGCATAAAAAAAATCAGAAGATAGATTGAATTCGTCATTTATAGTCATAAAATCACAAACCGGTTACAGAAATGTTAGGCCTTTCATATTAAAAAAATATATGATATCATAGGATTAAAATATAGAAAAATGTAGAAAATAATCATATAGTTTTAGATTATAAAGTATACATTAAAGACTAAACATAGAAGGTGACAGCATGGGAATGGGTAACGTGGTCATTGGATCAATTATTTTACCAATTGTCTTTTATTTTATCGGGTTTTTATTTAAGAAATTGAGACCTCACTATAAACCAATTGAATTTGTATTAGTGGTTATGATTTTATCAATGCTCGGGTTATTTGTAGCGTTTGGAACATCGATTTTTGGCGATATGGTGTTCTTCATTCAAATTGCTTTAATGCATGTTATTATTTACGTTGGATTTGCATTTACGGGATTGTTAACACGTCGCTTATACGAACTGTTCCAAAAGAAATTTACGATGATGAATGGATTTGTTCAAATTATTACCTTACTTGCTATGATTACAACGATGATTGTCTTTGCCTTTTTTATTCAATATAGTTTCTTAATGATGGGAAGTAAATAAAAGATTAGGGCTGTATCAAAATGACTAAAACTTAGTCATTTTGATACAGCCTTTTCAGATGAATTTTTTTGTCGAGCGTAATGTTTAGACTTCATTTA
>DNGE01000014.1 GCA_003486705.1 Bacillota bacterium | reverse complement strand
CATCTCTCTAATTAAATGTGAACTTGAGAACGTTCCACTTAATTCAGATGATAAAAACACCGCAAAAACAGCGTCTCCTTTAGACACAATATCCGTAAATAACTTCAACTCTTCTTCCATAATCGGTTGAGACGTTGTTGGCATTTCATCAGCTGTTGCCAATTGCTCATAAAACTCTTCATTTGTAATCTCAACTACTCGACGACTCACACCTTTATGTACAACATTTAACGATACAACAGAAATATCATATTCCTCAATTAAATGTTTCGGCATATCTACGGTACTATCCGTTAAAATTTTAATCGCCATATTAATTTCAACTCCTCATTCATTATCCTATATCTATTTGAATTAGTATTTTTATCATTATATCAACATTCATTTTGTTATTTTGTCACAAATCGCTTCACATAGTATCTTTTACAAATAACAGACAAAAAATAACAAACTTACTTTTATGTATTATAGCACAATCAAAAAAAAAGTTAATACTTTTACATTCAAAACTTCTAGCTATGCCCGAATACGGGACATAACCTCCTTATATGTCCCTTTCACAATCATACTCTCATGATCACTTCCAATAACCGGACTTAAGCCAAGACCACTTGAAAACTGCAATCCCGCTTCCGTCACATTATCACTTAGCACATCATCAAACCAAATCCCCCGCGCTTCCAATCTTGCATAATAAGCCTTGTACCCATTCAACAACAACTTAAGCGCAGATGTCTGACGATAAGAACTATCAATAAGCACACAAGACAAAAACAGCGTATAAGTATCCCCTACCTTGAGTTGCTCTTCATTAATAATATCCGTAAACTCCAGACTCGCATCATTGAAGCACCCAGCCTCTATCAAATCACGAACCTCATTACTAACTGGAAACAAGCACATAAATCCAACCACCAAACCATCCACCTCAACAACTAAAAAAGAACGCTTAAAATGCAGATACCATCTATAACTCTCCATAGGGGGCGTAATACAATCCACCGAATAAAACTGCTTTTCCAACTCAAACATCACATAAAAATCTTCAATACTTAAATCCTCTTTAATTCGCATGAGTCACTCACTTTCAAAATCATCGACATTATTATTCCCAAAAATGGAAAAAGCATTAACTACAAAGAGCTAATACTTTAATATATTTTATTCCTGAAAATTTCTTATATCATCAAAGCAGAATTAATTACCCTTTTTTTCTAAAACATAATTAACAAATCCAAGGCTAAAAATAATAAATCCAATTAACATATACGAATGAATATAGCCATTTAAGACTGTTTCATATGAAGCTGCCAAGTTAATATTATCATAGATAAACATCGTACCATAACCTAAACTTGAACTTAAAAAAATTACAACCATACCTAATCCACATACAAACTTCGCTTTCATCAACCTTCTCCCGTTTATTTCCATTTATTTTATTTATATTGTAACATATGATGAAAATAATGGGTATAAAAAACAAGTATGATTTCACATCTTATGTCAAAAGAGAAGTGTGATTTAATCAAAATTTTCTATTCACAAATCGCCTCATTAATAATACTTGCTAACGGACGAATATCTGTCCCTTTTAAAAACTCAAACTCAATTTTTCCAAGACCTGATGCCCAAACACTTAAACTAGCATCTAAATCAAAAATTCCATCACTTTCACAAGAAAACGAAGAAATCTTATTATGAGGAATAATCATATACTCTTTCTTACGCCCAGTCATCCCTTGCTTATCAATAATTAACAACTTCTTATTCGTAACAATTAAACGATCACGCACTGACTTATATGATAGTTTAATGACCTCTTGACTTCCAAGTAAAAACTGAAGTTTGTCTACACCATCATTGACATCAACCACTCTTAAACCATTAAACTTTGTTGTTTCTTCTAACATAAAATTTCCTCCTTCATAAACAAAACTATATATGTTCATCTTACCATATCTTTAACACACTAATTGTAAGATTTTAGTGGTATCTTTTTGATAAACTCTATTACACTTTACAGTTGTTATTCATATATCGACCACAAAATTTGGCACACTAAGGCAGATAATAAAGCCATATGTATCAGATAGTGACATGCGTACGATTTTTAAAGGGATTCACATTTCTAATAATACTTTATAAATTCGAAACAATATTGTTAACACGGCGGGAACACTTACCGAAACTGCTGGTAAGATTATTATTCAGATTAATATAAGTATACTTGTTTTATATGGGTTGATTTTTGAATTGTACCAATTTGCTAAAATAAAAGACAATAAAAAAAGACTCAAAGATTTTACCGACCACTTTAGAGGGGTATCGACTAAATACTTAGGCAACTACTTATATTGGTTTAAGTGGCTTCAATATTTTAAGCACGAGAAGGAAACAGTTAAAGGGCAAAGTATGTTCTTGCATAGTGCATCAACGAATATTGAAATGACGCTTTACGAATATCGTGATAGAAAACCACTATTTGTGTAGAAAAAAATGACTACATTGTAGTCATTTTTCAGAAACCCCTATAAAGGATTAGATATAAATCCGTATAGTACAAGAACAAGTAAAAAGAGAATGAATAATACACCTAAAACTGTCCCCATAGCAATTAATGTTTTTTTTACTGTGCTATTCATAAAGCACCTCCTTTCTATGTTCATCTAAAGTAATAATATAATTATACATTATTTGGAAAAAGATATCACCTTTAAATAACATATTGCCTTACATCTTAAAAACAACAATAAAGTCTAATACATCTATTAAATAAAACTCAATCCAACTTCAAAAGATACTCTGAAAATAAAACTCACGGAACAACCATGGGTTTTATTTAAGTTGCCTTTACTCGTAACAATCAATCTACCGAATGATTTTATGTGTACGAAGTGCAGTACCATTAATAGTTTACCAACTATTTACTTAAAAACTAACTTAGTCTAATGATTACCAACACACATGTCTAACAGAGCCAAAACTTTATGGTGGAACATAAAAATGTAGTAGTTTTTATTTTCGGGATACTATTGATTTTATTTGCATATCCTATGGGAACTATTCTTTCAACAGAGATTATATCGCAAGATGCTTACGGGTCTACAAGTGCTTTTGATCCAGAAAAGGCATTTTTTTTTATGACTTCGTTCTTCTTATCAGGAAGTCTTATT
>DNGE01000104.1:3644-23567 GCA_003486705.1 Bacillota bacterium | reverse complement strand
TAATTAACAGTTCCTATTCCCCCTCGTTGTTTCCTTTTATCCTATCATAAAGTTAACACATTTCACGCATCAACTCAATCCTAATAAAAAAGGTGTAACCTCATTTTTAAGATTACACCCTTCCTGTGCTATCATTCATTTATCTATTCAGCACCGAAGTGTTGAAACAAAAGTAGGCTCTGTTAGACGAAAAAATTGAAATGGGATAACTTATCTCATCGAAATCAAACGAATAATATCGTTTCAACTTCATAGATGGGTAGCATTAATTAGATAAGAAGCAACAAAATTGTCTAATACAGCCTAAAAGTAACTTCCGCTTTCAATCTTTTATCACTCACTCAGATGAAATAATATAGATTCTTGTTTCAAACGGTTTTAATGACAGTGATGATTTATCACTATGCGAATCGACGTTATAATTTGATAAGACTAAGTGATTTGAATGAACTGACATGGTTTCTAAATCACAAATAACAGCATTTTTCGTTAAGTTACATAATATGAGTGCTTTTTGATTTGAAAGTGCCCGTGTATAAGCATAAACAGACGGATCGTCTTCTAACACTAAATGGTAACTTCCATAAGTAAAAATCTCATGTGCTTTCTTTATTGAAATCATCTTTTTATAAAAGTTTAAAATTGAATGTGGATCTTTTAACTCCGTTTCAACATTTATGTGTGTATAGTTAGGATTTATTTTCATCCACGGCGTTCCTGATGTAAATCCTGCATGCTCTGTTGCATCCCATTGCATGGGCGTGCGTGAGTTTCCTCGTGATGTTGCATAGACAATTTCCATCATATCTTCATGAGACATTCCTTGTTGAAGTTTGGCATTATATAAACCTGTGGTTTGGACATCTTGATACGCTTCAACTGAATCGAATTGAACATTTGTCATGCCAATTTCTTGCCCTTGATAAATAAATGGCGTTCCTTGCATCATAAAATACATAACAGCAAGTGATGTTGAACTTTCAAACCAATAAGTTGAATCATCACCAAGTGTTGACACAATGCGCGGTAAGTCATGGTTTTCTAAATATAAGGCGTTCCACCCAACACCGTCCAATCCTTTTTGCCATTTCGTTAAGATTTTCTTTAATCCTAACAAATCTTTTTGATCAGATCCATGATCATTCCATAAGTTTAAGTGTTCAAATTGAAAAACCATATTGAATTTTCCATCTTCTTCACCTACCCAGCGATGGGCATCCGTTGTCTTAACACCGTTTGCTTCACCAACCGTCATAATATCATATTTATTAAACGTGTTTTCCTTTAATTCTTTTAAGAAGTCATGAATCCCCATTTGATTCATATGTTTATCAAATGAAGGAACGTATTTTAAGCCATCGGGATTTGGCATATCAGCTAATCCATCTTCTTTTTTAATATGGCTGATTGCATCAACGCGGAAGCCATCAATCCCTTTATCTAGCCACCAGTTAATCATTTTATATAACGCATCACGTACTTCTTTGTTTTCCCAATTCAAATCGGGTTGCTTTGTTGAAAAAATGTGCATGTAATATTGTTCAGAAAATTGATCATATTCCCAGGCGGGCCCTGAGAAAATACTTTCCCAGTTATTCGGTTCTGCTCCATCTTTTCCATCTCGCCAAATATACCAATCACGCTTTGGGTTATTTTTTGATGATCGTGATTCAATAAACCATGGATGCTCATCGCTCGTATGATTAATGACTAAATCAGCAATTAACTTCATGCCACGTTTGTGAACCTCACTTAATAAATGATCGAAGTCTCCCATTGTTCCAAATTCGTCCATAATATCGCAGTAATCACTAATATCATATCCGTTATCGTCATTAGGGGATTTATAAAATGGACAGACCCAGATGACATCAATTCCTAAATCTTTTATATAATCTAGTTTTGTGATAATACCGTTTAAATCTCCGATTCCATCACCATTTGAATCCATAAAACTTCTTGGATATATTTGATAAGCAACTGCTTCTTTCCACCAAACTTTATTCATTGTAAATTACATCTCCTTTGCGCCTTCATGTTGCGTTTACAATTATGAGTTGAAGGTAATTACATTTTGGTTTCAAACGAGAATTTTGTCGAAAACCACAATCTGAATTATATCGTTTACGAATTTTTTTTACAACTAGGGATGGATGTGTAACCGGTATCTCAAATTTCGACAATTGTTTTGGGTAAATTTTTTTAGACTATTCCGTCTAAATAACCTCTTTTACGGCGCGTTTTGATACGTGGATATCTACTGAAGTTACCAAAAAAGAACTAGTTATGATTCACTAGTTCTTTTGATTGATTATAACGTTCCGTCTATTAGTGCCTTCACTTCAGTTTCTGATAAACGTCGCCATTCACCTGTTTTTAATGAACCTAAATCTAAGCTCATAATTCTCACACGCTTTAATTTAGCTACACGATAACCAAAAGCAGAACACATTCTTCGAATTTGACGATTTAATCCTTGCGTTAGAACAATCTTAAATGTATACATATCAATTTGCTCAACGACACATTTATTTGTCACAACGTAACTATTTGTGACCGGGTTATAAATTTCTACCCCATTGCTTAAATCTTCAATAAAATCTTCCGTAATCGGTTGTTTAAGCGTCACTAGATATTCTTTCTCATGTCCATTTTCAGCACGTAAAATTTTATTAACGATATCACCGTCATTTGTTAATAAGATTAATCCTTCTGATTCTTTATCTAATCGCCCAATTGGGAAAATTCTTTCAGGATAGTTGATAAAGTCAACGATATTCCCGTCAATGTCTTTTTCAGTTGTACACGTGATCCCGACTGGTTTATTTAACGCAATATAAACATCGTTTTTCTTCGGAACGACAAGTGATCCATTCGCAACAACTACATCGCCCTCTTCAACGGGTTGACCCAGTTTTGCTACACTTCCATTAATCGTGACAAGTCCGCCTTCAATCCAACGATCAGCCTCGCGTCTTGAACAAACACCTGTTGAACTAATATAAACATTTAATCGCATATTCTGTCTCTCCTTTATTCATAACTTCTTTTAAGCAGCCATTATCTATATTTTGTTACGTTTAGCTAACGTTTTATTCATTTCTTTAAAAAAAGGACTCAGATGAGTCCTTTTAAGCTTATATTGCTTCTTTTTCAAATTAGAATGTCACTTCATCCCATGAAACATCATTAACATGTTCTAAAACATAGTCTAGATTCATATTTGGATGTATTGTTTCATGATGTGAGATTGTAATAATTGACATAGCTTGTGATAATTTTACTGTCTCAACCATTGATAAATCATTCATATAAGCATATCCAACGCCAGCAATAAATGAATCACCTGCACCTGTCACGTTAACAACATCAACAGTGTGAGGTTTAATAATTCCTTCTTCGCTTGCATTTTTATAATAAACACCTTCAGCATCTAAACTGATAAAGACATTATGAACACCTTGTTCCATAAAATATGTCCCTGCTTTTCTAACATCCTCAACAGTTTTGATGTCGAACCCACACATCATAGCTGCTTCATGTCGATTTGGCTTTACCGTATGGAAATAAGGTAATAGATGTTTAATTTGTGCTGCTTTTGGGCCAGATACAGGATCTAGTACAAATTTAGTTTTACCTTTAAAGTTTTTGACAATATATTCAATACTTTCAGGATTATCTGCTCCAAAGACCATATAATCTGAATTCATTATGACATCACGCTTTGACTCGATAAATGCATCCGTTAAATGGTGACAAATATTAATATCTACAATTGCAGATACCATTTCTCCTTCTTCATCTAGAATCGCCATATACGTTGGAGTTGCCCCACCTTTTACTATTAAGCTATCGCTCATGTCAAAATTCATACGTTTAGCGTGTTCAATAATACTTTGTCCAATTTGGTCATCACCGACAACTGAAATAAACTTTGTATTAACGCCAACGCGCGCCATATTTTCAGCAATATTGCGACATACGCCTCCAAACGAAACTTTTACACTTCCTGGATTAGAATCTTTCGCTCGGTAGTTTGATTTGGTAAATCCAAAAATATCATAGATTGAAATACCAAAAACTAAAATGTACGGTTCTTGATGTTGTTTCATGTGTGTCTGCCTCTTCCTTTAGTTAATATGATAGTTCAAGCAAATCTGCTACATATTTCGACATTATACTTGATTTACACCGTTTTTTCAATATGATTTGAACGGTTTCTAAATATTACAATGAATTCAAGTATAACCCCAACACATTTAACTAAAGTTCGTAGTCCACAACGATTCGAGAGGTGACCTTAGGTTTCACCGTTTCACTTGCAACTTTTACATGCAACGGGTGACTTTGATACGCATCTAACGCCTGTTTATTTAATAACTCCGAATACAAGACAACATCGTAAGAGCTGTCAGTGTGTAAAAAGTCAATCCCCACCTCTAAATGAATTAATCCATCTATTTGTCCGTTTAAATTTTCTAATGCCAATTTGATTTGATTACCATCTTCTAATTTTAGTGTTTCATTACTTTCTTTTAACTTCCACATCACGATATGTTTAATCATAAAGCACCTCCACCCTGTAAGATTTAAGATTGTTTCGACTATTTAATATAAATCGGATTACTTATCGCATAACCCAAATCATTCGTTATGACTTCAAATACTAACCAATGATACGATGCGACATTAAGTTTTAGCGTTCCTTCAACATAATCTGGCGATTCAAGTTGTATACATTGTACCACAACACCATCTGCTATGACCCTTAATTCTTTTAAATTACTAGTATTGCTTGCAACAACATAATTCATGTCGGATTCATTATTAAATGAAATGGTGTCTCCAAAACTTGAACCACCAATCGTAACATCAAGTAAAGGTCCATTTGTGATGAAACTAGCACCTTTATTCAAACTTGTCACAATGCTATCTTTATCCATTTGATTCACTTTCACAAAGGTTGACGGTTGCCCCGTGTAAAGCCCATTATTCGCCCATTGGGACGTGATCGGATTTTCACTCTCCTCTTTTAAATGATAGCTACCTTGGATATTGTGGTTATCTGAACTTCCTGTTGCCGCTACTTTAAGACCTTGATTTAGTAATTCAAACCATTTTTTCTTGCTTGCTACGTTATACGTATAACGCTGTGGGACCCCGTCATAATCATGAATAGGTGGTAGCGCATGACCATTCCAAATTTCTATGGTTTGAAAAAACGAAATAGCATCCCATGTTGTAAAACCAAGTTTACCTTTGATCAGAGGGTGATTTACTTGTAAACAGGGTGTCAATAAACTAATACTTTCTAAGTACGCTTTAAGCGTTTCTTCGTCCGTCACATGATCAACTTTTGCATATTCCAAAACATCTATCGCTTGAAAATGACCTTTTTTACTACTCAACTCGACTCCACCGATTGGGATGAAATTGTTACCGTTTGAAAGGTCATAAGAGCTTGTTTCTAGCCATTCTTTTAATCCTTTTGTACTATTATGGTCACTTAATACCCCAAATCGTAGGCCACTTCCCACATTTGCTAAAAATACATCATTAACAGAATTTTTACCATCTTTACTGTAGAATGAGTGCTGATGAAGATCACCTGAGATATATCCGCGCATTTCCCAATCATATTTTTTGGCTAATGTCACCGTCTTTAAGTCAATCATTAAATTATCCTTCACTTCAACTTTTAATGTGACACGCTCATACTCATAACCTTTTGTTATTTCAACAATATAGTTCCCTTTTTCTAATTCAGCCTCAAAGTGCCCATGTAAATCACTATAAAAACTGTTAACGGATTCTCCCTCCATAGTTAACACACGAAGGCGTGATACAATCGGAAATCCATTATCATCTTTTACAACACCACTTACTTGCGTTAAAGAACTGACCTGATCAACGGCTAATGTCTCTATTTTATGTTGACCTGTCAACAAAATAGCAAGCAGAAAACTAAACAGAAACACAAACGATACGGCACTTCTTTTTGTCATGACCATTACCACCTTTAAGTCTCAAATTCCGAATAATTACTTTCATAATATTCCCGCATTCGACACTTCTCATAAGTGGATATGTTTGTAAATTACGTTATTTCAAGGTGATTAACATGACTGCTTACTCCGATAATCGCATATCTCCGGCTTTGATAAGTTGATGTTTTTTTAAATAATACGTTACGATTGCCACAATGATCGCGGGTGTTAAGAAGTGTAGCAACATGATTTTTGGAATCGCCGCTGCGCCCATCACCGCAATCGTTTGTATTTGACCAACAAACCCGCTACTTCCCATCCCAGCACCGATGCTGTTGCAGCTCATCAAAAAGACACTGCTTGATAAAGCACCGCAGATTAAGCTAGCGATAGTTGGCGCAATCACAATACGGGGATGCTGCATAGCATTTGCAAATTGTATTTTAGAGGTTCCAAGACCTTGTGATAAAACACCGGAAAAGCCATTATCTGCATACGAGGCAACCGCAAACCCAATCATCGAACAAGAGCAACCGACAACAGCTGCTCCCGCTGCTAGTCCACTTAAGCCTAAACTTGCAGCAAGTGCGGCTGAACTAATGGGTGATAATATCACCCATGACATAATAACAGCAATAATCGCTCCCATAATCGCTGGACTTAATTCTGTCGCATAATTGATAATATTTCCAATAGATGTCATCAGTTGAGAAACTAATGGCGATACAATAAATCCAACTGTTCCACCGACTACTAGACAGATCATCGGCACTAATAAAATATCTACTTTCGTTTTTCCTATTATTTTACTCCCCACATAAGTCGTCACAAACGCAGCCACATATGCCCCGGCTGGGTCACCTACTGATAATATCATTTGATTATCAATCTGATGGATAGCATTTGCCCCGATGGCTGCGGTCACGATTGCTGAAAACATAACAAGAGATGGCGCCTTTAATTGATAAGCGACACCCGCCCCAATGGCACAAGACATAAATACTTTTGCTATATTTCCAATGGTTATTAATAACTCAACGTTAAATAAGGTTCCCATTTGCACAAGAATTGTTCCCACGACTAATGTCGATAATAATCCAAATCCCATCCCGTTTAAAGAATTGATCCATACTTTCTTCATCTCTTTACACTCCTATTATACAACTGTCTTGTCACAACATGCGATTAAAAAAACATGACCAAATAATCATGTTTTTTAGGCTACCTCACCAACAAAACCGTGCTCTTCTAATCTTGTTTTTATGTTTTCAAACATCTCTTCACTATCCACCTCAATCGTATGGTAATGCTCACCCGATGTTAGTAAGGATAACGGTTTATTTCCATGCACTTTAACTTGCTCGATAAACTGTTCAACCTCGTATGGAAAACGAAGGTTCAACATGGCTCTTATTTCACCATAAACCGGATGCTCAACAATCACATCCAACACTTTCCCACCATATCCGACAATAATATCTAACTCTTTTTTTATTTCATCGATATCATGACCATGATGACAACAAATCATTTTATGAATACTTTGCTGCGTTGGCGTCGTGATCATGTAGCCTGAAGGTGTTGCCACGACTTGGATGCCCTTTGCTCTTAAAAGGGCGATATCTTGCACAATAACCTGACGACTTACCTCAAATTGTTTCGCCAGTTCACTCCCCTTTATTGGATGATTTGATTGTACTAAACGTTTTTCAATGTCATGACGTCTATCATTTGAATTCATTTTACTCACCTTTTCTTTACCCATTATTTTAGTACAACTAAACGCGTCTGTCCAATAAATTTATACATCTGACAAAAAAAGGGCAGATGCCCTTTGAGTCATTGACAATTGTTCTTTATCAAAACAACCGTTCCAAACCTGTTATCATTTCATGAGGATTAATTTAATATTTAACATTTAAAGACTTCTTTTTGCGCAAATGACTTCGTTTTTTAGAGTATCCATTTGTTGTTCGAAACCGTTTGTATTCTCATGATAAGTAGATAATTCATACGCATTAAACAATCACTCAATCGCAATTGGGATGAATCATGCGATGAGAATTTGATTCTAACATAACATTAGTTCATGATGAGCTAAATTTTACTTTTCCATTTAGCAGACTGACTACACCTTAATTGAAACCACCGATAAGAAGATAAGAAGTCCGCTAATATAACATATTTTTTCACTAAACCGCACTTCTTATTTCTTCTTTTCATTTATTAAATCCTTTACTGGATTTTTTTCAAAGACAATGACTTTATGTTGCTGCAAATTTTCATAATCATCTTTATCCACTAATTTTAAGTTTACCATTTCTTCATCACTCGTTACTAAAGGCATTTTACGTCGTTTTAATTTTCCAAATCGTTGTTTATTGTACGTTCTCCAAATATATAGCAATGAAAATATTATACCTATCCAGATTGCTGATACTAGAAAAAAGGATTGAATATCTTGATTCGTAATCTTAAGCGCTGTTTTTACTATCCCTATATATGGATCATTTTCATTGAATAACCCACTTAAGAGCATATAAATGATGATATACGTATAAATCCACATGAAAATTGTCAATAAGGTAGATATAACTCTTACAACCCACGAGACATTAGATTTTACTAAAAAAGATGTCTTTTTACTTTTGTTTATAACGCACTCCGGCTTCCTCTGTCTGGAGAATTCCATGTTGCATACCCTCCCTTAATACTAGAATGTATCGCTTTTGGTGTAGCACTAATAACAACAAATGTATTGACCATCCAATAGATAGCGGGATACCAAGCTGCCCACAAATAATATTTCGTAATATTATCATATTTAGCATCATGCTGCACAGATATGATTAGTTGAATGTGACTGATGAAAATTAATACAAAGGAATTATATGAAAGCCAAATGAGCATTTCTCTTATTGTCGTTGCAGTCAAAAATAAATACAAGGTCACGAACACCCAAGCAAAGGCCCAAAAAACACTCATGACCTGTTCTATATATATCGGCCATAATCGGCGTTGGCGATAATCAAAAAAGATATTAAAATGACGGATAATAACTTCTTGCCCCCCTTGAGACCAACGGACTCGTTGTTTCCAAATTCCCCGCAATGTTTCAGGAACTAGCATCCAGCACAACGCTCTTGGCTCATATCGAATATCCCAAAATTTTTTTTGTAATTTCCAAGACACTGCGATATCTTCAGTTATCATATCGCGATCCCATAAGTTTACGTCTAATAAGGCACGTTTGCGAAACGCTACGATAACCCCAGACACCGTCATTACTTTTCCAAGAATTCTTTGTGTTCGCTTAATCGACCCAATAATCGATGCATATTCCACAATTTGCATCCGTGCAAGAAGTGTATCTCGATTTCTAATTCTTGGATTACCTGTGACAGCACCGACCCGCTCTCCCTTAACTAAAAAATGTCGAATTAAATAATATGGAGCGGTATCTTCGAGCAATGCATCTGAGTCGACACATAACAAATACTCTGATTTTGACGCATGTGCTGCAATATGTAAAGCATTTGCCTTTCCTTTATTTTCTAGACAATTAATCACACGTAACATTTCATGTTTTTGAGCTAGCGACATTAATATGTCTCCGGTTTTATCTTTGCTTCCATCATTCACAGCAATAATCTCAAAGTCTGGATATGATAACGATGCTAAGTAGCCAATAGTTTCTGAGATCGTTTCTTCTTCATTATAACAAGGTATTAAGATACTAATTTTCGGCCATTCAATCTGGCAAAACCCGACCTCAACTTCCTTTTCATGCTCATGAAATATGGCAAAGATAATTGAGCCAGCAATCCAAAACAGTGACATGACAAAAGGATACCAAAACACAAAATTTTGTAACTGCTCCATCCATTCATTAAACCCCATTTTATTCAGACCCCCAGTCATCTTTTAGATATCAAATCTGTTACAAAATTAGACAACTATTACACGATTAACAAAAAAGAAACATAACCCCAAATGATTAATACTTAATCAGATTATATTTAATCATATGTTTACACATAAAAAATAACACATTTTTCTCAACGATTATTGAGTTAATTTTTCTAAATTCTACATTTTTTCTTCTCTAAGAGAGGTTAACAATTTATTTATTCTTTGTTGCATGCTTTATTTGGTCAAAAAGCTTGCTTCAACTAGATACTGATTTATTCTATGACGTATTAAGATATGAGTGAAACGTCTCCATTTATGCCATCCATATGAAATGAATCGTGTTTATTAAAGTGATGAACTAATAAATTCAATTCGATTCTCATTTATCATTCGCCTATAAATATAAAAATCCTCCCCGAAAAATTCAGGGAGGACTTTGTTATATCTACTAATTTAATTCACTTAAATAACTTTCACCGATCTTAGGTGCTTGAATGTCGTAGTTTTCAGCTATCGTTGCACCGATATTGGCAAAAGTTTTTCCAACTTCTAATGATTTTCCATCTGTAAAGCTTGGCGAATAAAAGATAACAGGAATATATTCACGTGTGTGATCCGTACCTGGTTGTGTTGGATCATTACCGTGATCGGCTGAGATAATTAATAAATCATCTTCTTTTAATTTAGACAATACGTCACCTAATTGAACATCGTATTCTTCTAAACATTTTGCATAACCAATTGGATCACGGCGGTGACCATAAACGGCATCAAAATCAACAAGATTTAAAAATGCTAATCCAGTGAAGTCTTGGTCTAAAACAGTAAGCAATTGATTCATTCCATCTTCATTTGATTTCGTGTGAATAGATTGTGTTACCCCTTCACCAACGAAAATATCAGAAATTTTACCTAAGGCAATGACATCCAGTCCATTATCTTTTAACTCATTCATAACGGTTGTATCAAAAGGCTTAATGGCGTAATCATGACGGTTAGACGTACGTTTAAACTCACCTGCACGTGGACCCACAAACGGTCTTGCGATAACACGTCCAACTTTCCAGTCTTCTTTCATTGTGATTTCGCGTGCCATTTTACAAATGTCCCATAATTCTTCGGCTGAAATCACGTCTTCATGCGCAGCAATCTGTAATACTGAATCAGCAGAAGTGTAAACAATTAAGTCTCCTGTTGCCATGTGATGTTCACCCAGTTCATCTAAAATCGCAGTACCTGAAGCTGATTTATTACCCACAATTTTACGTCCCGTTTTTTGTTCTAACTCATCTAATAGTTCTTTTGGAAAACCAGTATCGGTAAACGTTTTAAAAGGTTCTGTGACATGAAGCCCCATCATTTCCCAATGACCTGTCATTGTATCTTTTCCAACTGACATTTCATCACATGTTGTCACGTATGATGACAAGTTGCTAACAGGCTTCACACCTTGAATGTCTGTAATATTTCCATATCCTAATTTCTCCATATTAGGCATTGTTAATCCGTTATTTGCTTTGGCAATATGGTGAATTGTATTAGCTCCTGCATCACCATATTCAGCTGCATCTGGTAATGCACCTGCTCCAACAGAATCCATAATGATTAAAAATGTGCGTTTAAATTTCATCTAATGACACCCTTTCTAAAAAAACAATCTAGCTACCAACTATTTATTTCTAAGTTGTTAAACGATGCACTATAACGTGTTGGTTCTACCATCCTGGATGCTCGAAACTAAAAACAGAACTAACTATTTTTCGACATCTAACATAGTATTTGTTTTTTATTACCTTTTATTATATTTGATTTTGTTTAATTTGAGTAGCATTTCGTTTTAATATTTCTCGTCCATTTTTCCACGTGGATGATAATCATGGAAAACATGTTTTAAATGTTCACGACTCATGTGCGTATATATTTGGGTCGTGGAAATATCAGCATGACCTAGCATTTCTTGAACTAACCTTAAATCAACGCCATTTTCGAGTAAATGGGTGGCAAAGGAATGTCGTAATTTATGCGGTGATAACTCTTTTGTAATCCCCGTTAGTGCCGCTTGTTGTTTTAAAATTTTCCAAAACCCTTGTCGTGTCATCGGCCCTCCAAAACGGTTTAAAAACAAAACGTCTTGTGGTTTTTTTAATAATTTGGGACGTGACTCATTTAAATACAATTCCAATGCTTCAACGGCCTCATCCCCAATCGGGACTAAACGCTCCTTATTACCTTTTCCAATACATTTAATAAACATCATCGTTAAATGGACATCTTCTAATTTTAACGTTAACAATTCTGAAACACGCAATCCGCTAGCATACATTAACTCAACCATGGCTTTATTTCGAATATCATGTATCGTTTCCGTACTAAAACTATTTAAAAGCGCCTCCACTTCTGACACACTTAGCACTTGTGGTAATTTACGACTCAGTTTTGGACTTTCTATTAGCTCTGTGGGATTTTTACTTGCAAGTTTTTCGATCACCAAATAATGGTGAAAGCTCCGAATCGCAGAAATTTGTCTCGCCACTGACTTCGTCGTTAACCCTCTTTCGTATAAATAAATAATATAGTCTTGAACATCCTTATTCGTAATATCTGTTATTGCTGTATCGGAATGATTTTTTATATACGTCAAATATTCCTCTAAGTCTCGACGGTAGTTTTCTTTTGTATTTTCAGACAGCCCCCGATCAATCGTTAAATGTGAAATGTAATCAACTAATAACCTTTGTCTGTTCTTATCTTCCATCATAATCCTCCTTAACAACTCGTTGGCACTTTTATAATGATTCACGAGGTTATACGCGACAAAAACACACTTCTTTCTTTGCAAACATCACGCTATCGCTTCGCCCTTTGTTTATTTAACCACGACTAGGCACTCCCTTAAATAAAGTCGCGTATTCATAATACCGCAAACCTTTTACATATAGTAACATGACACGCACCATTATTATACAAATGTGGTGACATGACAAAAAAACTTCTACGAAGTAGAAGTCTAAATTTGTTATTTATTCGCGACACGATTGGCAAATACCATATAATGTTAAGTCATGATCTTTAACTTCGAATCCATACTTTTCAAAAATAAACTGTTCGTATTTTTCAAGTTCATCTGCAATCTCAATAATTGTTTGACACTTTCTACAGATTAAGTGGTGGTGTAAATGATTGACTTCATCTAGGTCGACTAAATCATAATAATTTACCCCATCATTTTTAATTCTTACATTACGGACAATATTTATTTTTTCAAATAATTCTAATGTACGATAAACAGTTGCAATGCCGATACTATCATCTACTTCTTTGACCAATTCATAAAGTGACTCTGCTGAAAAATGTTGTTCTTTATGATCAAGAATACTTTGCAACAATTGTTTTCGCTGTTTTGTCAGTTTTGCTCCTGATTTAGAAATTACATGTTCATATTTTGAAATTTGTGTCATATCATCACCATATTTTTTATTATCTTACCTTTATTATAGCACGACACTTAAAAATCTACATCTATTTTGAACATTTTATTTGCACTACTTTCTACATTATCGCTCACTGATTGTGAAACCCCTTCTTTTTCAAACTGTTTATAAATCACCGGTTGAATAAAATAAGTCACACCAGATGTTACTAACGTTAATGCCATCACAATGACGAGTTGGTAAAAATAATAAACTAAATGTTTTTTAATTAAGCTACTATTTTTTTTGAAGAAGATCAACTTTATCGTTAATATGACAAATCGAATACTGAAATATCCACTTAAAACAGTTACGCCTAAGATGAGCAAATATTGAATTAACCATAACAGACAACATAGTATGGCTGGTCCGAGTGATAATGTCTCAAAAATAAAAAATACATTAAACCCTGCAATAACACCTTTTAAGAAAATTAAAAATAAGTTCACAACCGTCCCGATGATCGATAAGCCTAATAACCAGATGCTTCCTTGATACATAAACTGCTTATAAAAAATGTGATTAAATGACCACTGTTCAGCATCAAAATAATTTACATTTTCGTTTACATATTGTAGCAGTGAGTTTTGTGATGTACTATCTAGTTTCACGTAAAGTGAAGCGCCAATAATATCACCAATTAAGATAAGTAATAATAACACATACATGATATAAACTACATAAGAGATATTTTTTTTGCGACGTCTTTTGGCTACCATTACAACTTCCCCCTTTGTTACTTCAACCTTATGAAAGCAACAAAGAACAATAGAACCAGTTATTTAAAAAAATATAACTTTCTTGCATCCTCCCCATTGTCCCGACTTAAAAACGGAACGATTTCAAAAGAAATCGTTCCGTTTTGTCAGTTATTGTTTAATTACCAACCACAATGAATGATTAAATACTGAATCGCGTAAATGGTTTTGAAATCACAAATATCTCCGCTTTCCATTAGTTTTAACGCTTCAGCTTTCGTTACTTTATGCAGTGTGATAAACTCGTCATCATCACCTTTTACAAGCGTCTGAAGTGGTGTTATATTTTTCACCAGATAATTTTCAATGTATTCCGTGCAAAAACCTGGCGTTGTCGCAATACGCCCAATCATCGTAAGATCATCACTCGTATAACCCGTTTCTTCTTCTAATTCACGTTTGGCTGTCATAATGGTCGCTTCATTTGGTTCAATTTTTCCAGCAGGTGTTTCTAAAATACTTTTTCCAACCGGATATCTAAATTGCTCAACTAATAACAATCGATTTTGCTCATCTAATGCAATTAAATTCACACCGCCCGGATGATGGACAACAACACGATGTGCTTCAAATCCATCTGGCAATAACACTTCATCTTGCGTAACCTTTAAGAAAGAATTTTTATAATACTCTTTTGTACTCAACTGTTTTTCTTCAAATGTTTTCATGATAACCTCCGCTATTTTTTATTAAATCCTTTTTTCACAATCGACTCCCCATGCTTGTTTTGTAATTTTAACAAAGTCTTATTTAATGATTCTTCATGCGTATAAGACTCAAAATTAAATAAATTTAATTGCTTCGTCGTTTGTTTATGTGTTGAAAAGTTCGTCGTGCTGACGCCAATTAAACGAATAGGTTCACCATTCCAATGCTCATCAAATAGACTCTCAGCTATTTCATATAAGCGATTATACTTAGATATTGGCTCATCCATCGTCATACTTCGATTGATCGTTTTAAAATTTGGATAACGAATTTGTACAGTGATTGTTTTAGGATACAACTTATGTTGGTTGATACGGTTAAATGTTTTTTCACACATGTGTTTCAGGCCCATTTTTATTTCTGTTTCATAATGATAGTCCCGCACAAAGGTCGTCGAATGTCCAATACTAGATAATTGCTCGTAACGTTTTGGATCCACGGGTGATAAATCAATCCCTTGCGCTCGTTCCACCCATTTCTTCCCCTGCTTTCCAAACATTTCTTCAATTTGCATTGGGTTGTCATACGTTGCTAAGTCTTTAATTGTTTCAATGCCTAGTTGTTTCAATTTGGGAGCTGATGCTTTTCCAACGCCATACATATCCTCAATTTTTATCGGCCATAACATCGTTGCAATATCTCGTTTACGTAACACCGTAATTCCATTGGGTTTCAACATATCTGAAGCCATTTTTGCTAAGAATTTATTTGGCGCAATCCCAATGCTACACCCAATTTGCAATTCCTCATAAATTGTTTTTTGAATCTCTTGTGCTAAAACCATTGGATTTTGGTGCTGATATAACTCGGTAACATCTAGATACGCCTCATCAATCGAGGCTTTCTCAATTTTTTTTGTATAACGTTGTAAGATGTGAATAAATTGACTTGATACAGCTTTATACAAATCAAAATTTGATTTCAGCACCGTCACTTTAGGATATTTTTTCATTGCTTCATGGATCGGCATTCCACTGTGTATCCCATACTCACGTGCTGGATAATTTGCTGTTACCACAATGCCTCGCTTAGAACTTTTCGCACCTGTAATAATAACAGGCTTCGTTTTTAATTCTGGTCGAGTAACCATTTCACACGCCGCAAAAAATGCATTCAAATCGATATGAAATATAATTCTAAATAATGGTACTTCCACGTGAATCCTCTTTCTTTTTTTAAATATTTATATTATAATTAATTGAGTTATTAATAACATTATAGCAAAACTTATGTATGAGGTGAACGGGAGTATGAAAAAGAATAAAAAATACAATTTAAATAAGTCGAAAACTGTAAAAATCTTAATTTTAGTTTTAGCGTTATCATTTGTTGTTATTCCACTTATTTCGTTAGTTTATAACTTAGTTCAAATTTTCTCACAATCATTATTCTAAAATTGCAGACAGCACTCACAAGCTGTTTAACTACTTCTTCTCATCTGATTGGTTGTAGAACTCTGTGAGAGTTAAAAGGCTATTAGCGAGCGGCTAATAGCCTTTTTGTATGGATACATTCGCAACAGACAATTATCGGCTGGCCTTATGTGATCAAAGATGACACGAATTACAACGGTGCGTCGTGTCTACTATTTATCTTGATTCTTTATCCTTTTTCCAATCACTTATGATTAAGCCGGGTTAAACTCATGTTTATTTCACTTGCCATATCCACACCATTTTTCATTACATCCCTGACAAGACTTGTATTCAACATGGTATCAACACAACCATGTCTTTAATAAATACTGCTTTATCATTCACTATGTTTTACTACAAATAAATTGGTAACCTGCATAAAAAAATCATTTACATGATCGTAAATGATTTTTTTCTTTTATGTTAATAAACGCGTCTAGAAACTAATTTTGTTAGTTTAGATTCTACTTGTGCTTGTGATACTGCCGTCACGCCATACGTGTATGTTTTATTTTTATCTGCAGTCATATCATGATACTGTTGGATGGCTTGATTTTGATTTTTCCCCACAACATCAATTAAATATTTATCATCTCGTAAAATAATCGGTTTATTTTCGCCCTCAATCCGGTAGATTGCATAATATTGACTATTATTATCTAAGTCATCTTGAAAACTTAACATCACTTCATTACTCGTGCTCAATATTCTCAAATTCTTAATCGGTTTTGTTTCACCGGTTTGCAACCAAGTTCGTGGCGGGATTAATGCTTTATGTGCCAATACAGTTTGTTTTAACTTATTTACCGTAAGATCTAACACTTTTTCACTCTCTGTTAACTTTTCAGTATTTGTCACTAAATTATTGTAAGTAAAAAACACAAAGCCATCATTTTCTGACAGTAATCGTCCGTATAATATTTGATTGAGCATTGTATCAGGTGTTTTCCAAGCTGGATTATCTTGATCTTCATCATACAAATAAATGCCTAATCCCATATACAGTTGGATATCTTTACCCGCTACAATTTTATTCCACCAATAGGCCACTTCTCCAAATGGAGATAACTCATCTTCAAAAGACCAATAATTTTGTGGAACAATATAATCTAATAATCCTTCATCAATCCAAAGTTTAGAATTGACATACTCATCGAGTGACGCTAACTGACTACTAGATGTATTAGAACCTACACCATTTGTCTTCTCAGCTGAATCCCATACACCAAACGGGCTAATTCCAAAGGCAATACTTTTACTATATTGTTTATTAAATTGATGAACAGCATTAGAAATCCCTCTAATTAAATTGTTAATATTTTCTTCACGCCATTTTTCAATACTTTGATCCTTTTTATTATATTTATCAAACGCACTTTGATCCAGTCCCGATTCAGCAAATGAATAAAACTTTGAGACACCATTTTCAGTCGTCTCATATGGGTATCCATAAAAATAATCATCGAGATGAACAGCATCAATGTTGTAATTTTGAACCACTTCCATAATAGAATCAATGACATATTTATTAACCCGTGGCACGCCAGGATTCAAAAATAATTGTCCATTATAAAAATAAGTATCTTCTGGATACTTTTTACCATAATTAGTAGCAGCTAATGTATCAAATAACTCATCCTTTGATAAATGACGCTTTGTAGAAGGCGTTAATCTATATGGATTAAACCATGCGTGAAATTCGATTCCCACTTTATGTGTTTGTTCAATCATCCAGGCTAGTGGATCAAAACCATTTAACCCGGCTTCATTGCCTTGTTTTCCTGACAAATACTCACTATACGGATTTAACTTAGACGGATATAAACTATCTCCTTCAGGTCTAACTTGAACCAATACAGCATTTAAATTTAAACGTTGACAGGTTTGTAGGATATTTAAATACTCTTTTTTAAATAGTTCTACATCGACACTTCCACTTTCAAACACTTTTTTTGTTGGGAAATCAGTATTTCGAACAGTTGTAACCCAAACACCTCTCAATTCTTTTTTGGGTTCATATAAAAATTGACTTAATACAACTTTTTCACCTGAAACTAATATAGGTTCATTTGTACTGACATTCTTCAGTACATTTTGTTCATTAGTTGTTTTAACTTGATCACTTCTTTCATCCTGTTGGCTACTCACTTTTTCATAATCGCTTAAAAATGATTGGCAATAAGGACACTCACATCTAAAAATAAGTTGACTATTTTTTTCAGTCTGCTCCATTTTTTCAACTAAAAAATCACTTGTGATTTTTTAGTTTCCCCCCTTTCCAAATTGTCACTTAAAGATGACCTATGATATTTCATTTTTTTCAAAGAGCACATGACAATGTTGCAAAAAAATGCTCTAGTCTATTATATTCATCAAATTTCGAATGGTGAATCATAACGTCAATAAAATAAAAAAAGTCTAATATTACCTTCCTTTGTAATACTAGACTTTCTTTATTTTATTAAGATGCAACTTTATTTTTGTGTTCTAAGCGTAATTTATCTGCAATCATAGCAATAAACTCTGAGTTTGTTGGTTTTGATTTTGACACACTCACAGTGTAACCAAAGATTGCTGAAATAGCATCAATATTTCCACGGTTCCAAGCAACTTCAATCGCATGGCGAATAGCGCGCTCAACACGTGAAGCCGTTGTTTTATATTTTTTAGCAACGTCTGGATATAATACTTTTGTTATAGAACCTAATAACTCGATGTCATTATAAACCATCTTAATTGATTCACGTAAATATAAATATCCTTTAATATGTGCTGGAACTCCCATTTCATGTAAGATGTTTGTAATTTCTGCTTCTAAATCAAATTCTTTCACACTGCTTGGTGAATTGTAAACAGCATTAACAGCTTTCGTTGGTTCACCAGCATCAAAGCGAGAATTTACATCACGAATGATTTTAACAATTTTATTAATTTCAAAAGGTTTCATAATGAAATATGAAGCACCTAGTTCTGCTGCACGCATCATAATTTTTTCTTGATTAAATGCCGTGAACATAATAATATGTCGTGGACGTTTGTACATTGTAGGATTCTCTCTTAACTCTTCTAATACAGATACTCCATCTAAATCTGGCATGACAACATCTAATAATAAAATATCGATTTCTTTTTGTCGTAACACAGATAAAACTTCGTTTCCATTCCCAGTTACATCTACAACGTCCATATCTTCTTGTAAAGAAATGTATTCAGATAGTACTGTAATTAGTTCTTTATTGTCGTCTGCTAGTAATACTTTTAATTTATTCATCGTTTAGCCCCCTATTTATTTCCGCTTACAATACTATTTAATTACAGTTCCTTACATATTTCAATATTAAGTTATAAATTTTTGAAATATTGTAAAATTTATGGAAGGTTTTCGACAAATAATTTTTAGAAATTTTTGTCTTTTTTTAAGAAACATAGTATAACTACAAATCAGTGTTGTAATATGTCGAATTAGCAACGCGAATTAATTCATTATCGAGTTTACGCAGCATTAGCGTTTTGAGAAGTCGTTTTATAATCTATACCTGCTTCTTGAAGCATCCATTCAATAAACACACCATACCCCATTGTTGCATCGTGAACGAGAACATGTGTGACGGCACCAATAATTTTTCCATTTTGAATAATTGGACTACCACTCATTCCTTGTACAATACCACCC
>DNGE01000104.1:2636-3469 GCA_003486705.1 Bacillota bacterium | reverse complement strand
TCCTTGTACAATACCACCCGTCTCATTTAACAAACGTTCATCTGTCACTGTATATTTAATTCCTTTAATATCCTTCTCTTTTTGATTCACAACTTCAATAATGTTGATATCAAAGGTTTCAATTTTATTGCCTTTTAATACAGTTAAAATTTGAGCTGGCCCTGTTTGAATTTCATCAATATAAGCAATTGGCATGGGTTGTTTATTCATTAACTGCTTATCAAAAAGTGTTCCGTAAATTCCATAATAATTATTTTTAATTAAAGTTCCTAATCGTGTATCAAAGTTAATATCAGCTACTTTTTCTCCAGGCTTTCCTGTCTGTGCTTTTCGAACTGATAAAACATTAGAGCCAGTTATTTCACCGTCACTAATTGATACGAGTTGATTTGTATCCTGATCGACAATTTCATGCCCTAGAGCACCGTATTTCATTGAATTTGGATCAATAAACGTTAAGGTCCCAATACCGGCTAATTTATCTCTTAAATAAAGCCCTGTCGTCGTTAATCCTTCATTCGAGATAACAGGTGTCACAATGACCTCACTCACTTTACCTTGACGATTTAGTGTAATGGTAATTTTCCCGTTTTCCTCTTGCTCACTCAATTGTTTTTTATAATCATCAATTGTATTGATTTTTTGATTATTGACTGCTAAGATAATATCCCCTTTAACAATCCCTGCTTCTTTTGCTGGATTGATGGCTCCTTCTTTTGTATTAACTAAATAAGTATCGACAACCACCAAACCTTCTGTTTTAATTTTAATCCCAATAGCATCACCACCTGGAATCAAATAATAAGGTGTATGATTCTTATTAACCATTAACA
>DNGE01000104.1:0-2467 GCA_003486705.1 Bacillota bacterium | reverse complement strand
CTTATTAACCATTAACACATCATCTTTTTCCTCGTTAGAGACTTCGAATATTTTATTTTTTTCGTCTATATGTAAAAGTTGTTGATTATTATTAGTGTCAACTGCAAATACCGAATGACTTGCGGTCACACTTAATAATGAGAAGACAAATATCAAAACATTACGAGATAAACTGCGTTTTGGGTTGAACTTATGAATCATACGACGTCTCCTTTCAACTTTTTTCGACACGAACTACAAAATTATTATGGTCTTTTCATGCTGAAATATAAAGAAAAATGAATTCCAATTTTTAAATTGCAAGCAATAAAATTGGAATTCATTTTTTCATTATTGTAAAAGTTGTCGCGCATTTTCTAAAGCTTGTAATGTAATGTTATCACCGCTTAACATTCGTGCGATTTCCGTTGTTCGTTCTTCTATTGTCAAATAAGATAAAGAAGTGACTGTTCGATTATTTTTTTCATTTTTGGTCACGTGAATATGATGATTAGCTAAAGATGCAACTTGTGGTAAATGCGTAATACATAACACTTGTTTATGTCTAGCAATTTCTTTCATCTTACTTCCGATACTTGACGCAACCTGTCCACTAACCCCTGTGTCTATTTCATCAAAAATAATTGTTGAAATACTTTGACCGCGATTTAAAATCGTTTTTAATGCGAGCATAAGACGTGAAAGCTCTCCACCCGATGCAATTTTATGCAACGGCTTCATAGGCTCCCCTTTATTTGTGCTTAACATAAATTGAATATCATATAATCCATGAGAGATAAACGTATCTTTTAATGGATCAGATAATTCCATTTTATTAAACTCAATTTCAAATTGCGTGTTATTTAATTGTAAGTCTTTTAATTCACTAACTAACTCATTCTCAATTTGCTTTGCAAGTTTTAAACGACTTTCATTAAGTGCTTCCCCACTTGTGATTAATTCATTATAGGCTGCTAAAATATCGTTGATTAACCCTTGTTCATATTGCTCTGAGTCCTCAACTGAAGTTAACTCTTCAGAAATTTTAGCATAATAGTCAAGAAGTTCATCAATTTCCATACGATATTTACGTTTAATCGCTTGTAATTCATTTAAACGCATTTCAATCTCTTCTAGCTCCTCAGGAGAGTAATTTAACTCATCCAATTTTGCATTCATATTCGATAAAACTTCTTCAAGTCCATAATAATAGTCACTTACTTGAGTAGAAGTCACATTCATGGTATCATCCAACGTTGCAATGTATTGAGTGCCCGTCATAGCCTCATATAACGTCTCAATGACACCCCCATCACCATTTAAGGCGTGAATGACTTGCGTATACGTTTTGTGAAGCTTATCTGAGTTTAAAATGATTTGACGACGTTCTTCTAATTGTTCGTACTCACCTATTTTTAAATGGGCTTTCTCAATTTCTTCACGTTGAAAAAGAATTAAATCGATTCGTTTTGAAATTTCATCTGCATTTTTTTTAAAATCATTATATTTTTGACGAGTTGATTGGTAATTCCCTAGCTGTTGCAGATACTCTTGACTCATCATGTTTGTGTGACCAGATAAATCAAAATTATCAATCAATTCATAGTTATGTTCTGTTTGAAACAGTCGATGTGTATCATGCTGCACATGAATATCAACTAAATAATTCCCAATCACTTTTAATTGGTTAATTGATACTAATTCGCCATTGACGCGGACTTGTCCACCACCTGCGCGTTTAAGTGTTCTTTTAATAATTAATTGATCCTCAGCTTCGATATCCAAATGTTTTAACATCGATTTTAGTGCCGTGTTATGGGTCACTTCAAAAACACCCTCGATGATCGCCACTTCTTCATCGTGGCGAATCATTTCACTACTTGCACGGTCCCCCATTAGCAAAGAAATGGCATCAATAATGATCGACTTCCCTGCTCCTGTTTCACCTGTTAAAACCGTCATATTTTCATTTAAATCAAATTCTAAAGATTCAATTATTGCCAGATTCTTTATCGACAAATGCGATAACATAATTCATCACCTACTATAATTGACTATGCGCTTCTTTCACTACATTGACAATGTCTTGTTCTGAAACACATGTTCGTTTATCTTCATTATAGCCGATATGAACTAAAAATTCAATATTTCCTTCTCCACCTTTTATCGGCGAATACGTTAAGCCTAATACACTTAAATCAAGGGCTGTAATAAAGTTTAAAATATCCTCAACAACGCTGATATGAACTTTAGGGTCTTTAATAATTCCCTTTTTCCCAACTTGCTCACGTCCCGCTTCAAATTGAGGTTTAATCAGCGCAACAATCTCACCCTCTTTTGCCAATAATGTTTTTAAAACAGGGAAGATAATTTTTAATGAAATGAATGATACATCGATACAAGAAAATTCAGGCGTACCTTTTTCTAAGTTTTCAGGCGTCATGTATCTAAAATTCGTTCGTTCCATGCAGACAACACGCTCATCTTG
>DNGE01000109.1:2923-4181 GCA_003486705.1 Bacillota bacterium | reverse complement strand
TTTGTATTTATTTGTCGAAAGTGCGCAAATTATTATTGTCAAGGAGGTGACAAACATGGCAAACAAATTAGTGGTTCCAGGAGCTAAACAAGCATTAGATCAAATGAAATATGAGATTGCTTCTGAATACGGTGTTGAGTTAGGACCAGATGCAACAGCTCGTGCAAACGGATCTGTTGGTGGAGAAATTACTAAACGCTTAGTGAAAAAAGCTCAATCACAATTAGGATCTCAAAAATAGTCACTCATAAGCGACCGACTATCTAGAGCGTTAAACACAAGATAGTGGTTCTAATAACTAATCAATATTAGACCTCATTTAGTCTTAATAACTTCTATCACAAAAAAATATCACTCAATAACATGTTATTAAATTGTGATAAATCTAAGGTTTAAAAAGACACATTATCTGAAACTTGATGTCACTAAGAAAATTCCCTTTTTATAATAGATGCGATTAAGTTTTCTAACTTTACGTTTAAAAGGTAATCCAAATACAACTTTGCCAAGACATTTAAACGTTGCTTAAATCTAATGATATAGAAGCTCAATCGACTTGTTTATAAAAATAATTAATTCTTAAACGCTTGATTTGGATCGCATTTAAATAACTGCCCAATAATCTATTGGATAAGATTTAAATCACTACTTTAAAATGAGGTTAGAACACTAACGTGCTATGAGAGTTGGTTATAACAGCTAAAGTTAGAAGTTTAGTGTGATACTCTGTTTATTTCTTGGGTGAGATAAATGACTCCACGTTTGAACCATTAGATAATCTAATTCGGTCAAGATGGAATTTAATAAAAATCTTATTTATAAAATGAGCAGAGTCACCCTAAAAAATACTTCATATAAAATTCGACAAAAAAATAAAAGTTGATGTATATAAATGTCGAAGATGGTTAAAATAAGATTACAAGGAGGTGAACAACATGGCAAACAAATTAGTTGTCCCAGGAGCTAAACAAGCTTTAGACCAAATGAAATATGAGATTGCTTCTGAATACGGTGTAGATTTAGGACCAGATGCAACAGCTCGCGCTAACGGATCAGTTGGTGGAGAAATTACAAAACGTTTAGTCGCTCAAGCTCAACAAAACTTAGGTTCTTCACAAGTGAACCAAAAATAGTTAATCAAGTGTTTTACAGTTAATTGTTGTTGAGTCAAGTAAGTTAAGTCTATAAAATGTAATGAACTATTACTAGGAGGCGTTTACTATGGCAAGTCGCAATAAATTAGTTGTACCAGGAGCAC
>DNGE01000109.1:2349-2718 GCA_003486705.1 Bacillota bacterium | reverse complement strand
AATTAGTTGTACCAGGAGCACAAGCAGCATTAGATGCAATGAAATATGAGATCGCTAAAGAATTCGGAGTAACACTTGGAGCAGATACAACAGCTCGCGCAAACGGATCAGTTGGTGGAGAAATTACTAAACGATTAGTAAAACAAGCTCAACAACAATTAGGATCTTCATACATGAGCCAAAAATAATTTACCTACTCAATTAAGTAGTTAAAATATATTGTAAAGTTATAAAAGTAATCATTAAAAAGTTGAAAGCTCTGTTAGAAACAAAATCTAACAGAGCCAACCTAAAAATATAACGTAAATCTCAAGGAGATGTTTACCATGGCTTATAATCAATCTAATAAATTAGTTGTACCAGGAGCAC
>DNGE01000109.1:0-2159 GCA_003486705.1 Bacillota bacterium | reverse complement strand
AATTAGTTGTACCAGGAGCACAAGCTGCAATCGATCAAATGAAATATGAGATTGCTAACGAATTTGGAGTAACACTTGGAGCAGATACTACAGCTCGCGCAAACGGATCAGTTGGTGGAGAAATCACTAAACGTTTAGTTGCTCAAGCTCAACAACAATTAGGATCATCAATGAGCCAAAAATAACTTTGAGACGCTATTCATTAATAGCATCCTAAGTTAGCATCTATAAAATAAACCGTCAGAATGTCGGGGTTTGCTTAATTTAATTAAGAAGCCATTCAAAAATACATTTTCAACACGACCTACAACTATATAAAGAGGTAATGACAGAGTAACTAATAAGTTAGTTACGAAAGTTGTTACCTCTTTTTTAATTCGCTATAATAAAAGTAGGTGATAAAATGAATGAATTAAAAGATGTTACATATCAAGAACTCAAAACAATAATCAACGAATCAAACGTAACCGTCGTCATGGCACATACCCCAACTTGTGGCACATGCGTCGTTGCAAAAAAAATGCTTCAAATCATTAGCGCCACGCTAACACAAGTTCCCATTGTGGCAATCAACTTAAACTACAACGAACAAATGGCCAAAGACTTCGAAATCATGTCCGTCCCATGCATCCTCATCTATAAAAACACAAACTGCGTCGAAAAAATATACGCCTTCCAATCCGTCCCATACCTCTACAAAAAAATTACACACTATCTCTAGTGGTGACAACATTGAACCACCCCTCATCAAAAAATTATTAGGTTCTACCGTGCAGGCATTTTATAAGGATACAATCAGTCTAAAAAACTAATTCAATCAGATAGCCAAACCAACCCTAGTAAAAATACTTATAAAGTAGCTGGAAATACAACACCATTGAAAAAGTAAAAAAAAGAATGGTTACTAACCAAAATTTAAAGATTTAATAAAAAAAGCTTTTCTTGTTATTAAAGTCATTTCAGATAATAACGAAAAAAATCTAGATTCATTTATCTAAGAAATAGAGCTCAAATTAAAAACGAACAGACTTTCTAATATAATGACCTCGGTAAACCCATAATAAAAAACAACTTCTTCCTTCAAAAACATCCATGAATTAGAAATATTATGATAAAATATTAGTATTAGTTAAAAATAACCAAATATTTTATGAAGGAAAGAAGGGGTTAGAGGTGAATCATCCTGAGAATGGACAATTCGTTGAGATTCATAGCTATAAGCATAATACAAAAATTCATCGAATTTGGCATGAAACGATGATACTAGATGCCTCTGAAAAAATTATTATTGGGGCAAACAATAAGGCGCTTGTTATGGAAGCAGATGGTCGCACGTGGTATACACGAGAACCAGCGATTTGCTATTTTTATACAGAACATTGGTTTAATGTCATTTGCATGCTCAGAAAAGATGGCGTTTACTATTATTGCAACCTAAGCTCGCCATTCATATACGACGAAAACGCCATTAAATACATCGATTACGATTTAGATGTCAAAGTCTTCCCAAATCTAAGCTACAAAATCTTAGATGAAGACGAATTTAGAAAACACAAACGTGAAATGGAATATCCAGAAGAAATAAAAACAATTATCGAACAACAACTATCCGTCCTACTAGACATGATCGAAAAACGCCGCGGCCCATTCGCACCAGGCTTCGTCGAACATTGGTACTACGTCTATAAAAACAGAACACTAAAACGTTAACCCAGCGATGAACAAGTAAATTCCATTGCATAACCACCAAAAATTATAAGGGGTAAGCATAGACACGGGGAAAACCCTTATCATACAAACCAAAAATCATCAAAAGAACATCATATAGCGAAAGTACGTAAACACAAAAACCAAATAACAAAAAAATCATGACTTACAGTTTGATCCAGCAGTCAATCGCAATTTAAAGGGTCATAAAAGTCATTTGCGAATAAAAAAATTCGTAAATGACTTTTTCATTACCTTAAAAACTTAAACCACCCAGTTCAACCTCTTCCAAAAACAGTACGCTCCTTTACAATGCCAACATAAACTAGCCCATAAAGGTACTACAAAAAAAGATAAAAACATAAACTAAAACAATAACCCCATCAAACAGACGACGTAAACGTCATAGCACCACTTCAATCACACAATATAAACAACACCAACCATTAAAT
>DNGE01000151.1:4529-7740 GCA_003486705.1 Bacillota bacterium | reverse complement strand
GTTGATCCAGCAATGGAGGTTGTTAAAAAAATAAATGTCTATTTACTAGACGGTTCAAAAAGTTTGAAATCAATTTAGAAGCAGTATAAAAAACTAAGTGTACAACTGAAGTTGATCCAGCAATGGAGGTTGTACAAAAATAAATGTCTATTTACTAGCCAGTTCATTATGTTTGAAACCAATTTAAAAGCAGTATAAAAAACTAATCGTACAACTGAAGTTGATCCAGCAACGGAGCTTGTACAAAAATAAATGTCTACTTGGTAGGCAGTTCATTATGTTTGAAATTGATTTAAAAGCAGTATAAAATTCTAAGATAGAAAGCTGAAGCTTATTTAGAAGCTTTGGTTATTACTCAATGGGGTCTAGTTATTGACGGGATGGTTCGTGTTTGAAAGTTCTTAAAAGCCACGATTGTTAATTGTTTGAGTCTAGGTACTCGGTTATACAATAACAGAATTTTAAAAGCCACTATATTAAAGCCTTCATTTAGCTAATTTGATTGATCCAGCAATTGATATTAGTTTTTAGAGGGCCCCCATTTATTTACGCGTTTATTTTTGAAGATAAGATTAAAGGGACTTTGAGTTATGACTGAATTTTGGTTGATCCAGCAACTATAATTTCAGTAGACGTATAAGTTATGGTTTAGTTTTAGCTGATGCATTTAGATAAATTTAAACTGACCTAATTTTTGAATACTATATAAGTTTGAACAGATAGATTTATATAATAAAAGCCAATTATTAATAATTTTGATGGAATGTGATCCAGCATATTCTTTCAATATTAGATGTAAATCTATTACCACTTATTAAGGTTATTTTTGTTTGAAGTTTTTTTAAGATGATTCATCATCAAGCGTTTAAAGTTTATTAGAATTTTTCAATATTGTAATTGATATTAGTTGCCTCTTCCAGTCGAGCATGACTGGAAGGGGCTTTTTTTGTTAGTCCAACTGAGGGAGGTGACCGGTTAGTTAAACGATCCATCGTCGTCTTTTTGGCAATGGCCTTCGTATTATTCTAGGTTTAAAAGCAGACGCTATGTTATTTGTACCAGTTATGATTTCTTTAATATTAGATAGACAAGATAGTTTTTCTTAAGAAAATATTAAGAATTGAATGTAGTATTTGTTAAGATTTGATTGTTATAATACCCTTAAATGATTAGCTGAGGTGATGTTATGACAAAGACGAAGGTGTTTTTAATCTATTTAGCATTTATTATGGTGTATTGGGTATCTGTTATGGCGTTATAAACTAGTTTTTATGACGCATAAAATAAGAAATATATGAATTAGGGTAGGTCATGTATAAGTTGTTATTTATTGGTTATCCTTGAATTGACTCTGCAAAAGAGGTGTGCCATAATATAATCATTTATTAGTCTTAAAGGAGATAATGATAATGAATTTGAAACAACTAGGGATGCATGACTTTTTTAAAAAACAATTGAAGTATCATGAGGATGCAATGGTTGGACGTATAATTTTTCAATCAAAAGAATTATATAAAGTCATGACTGAAAATGGTGAAGTATTAGCAAAGGTTTCGGGAAAATTTAGGCATGAGGTAACGTCTGTAAATGATTTTCCTACGGTAGGGGATTTTGTCATATTAGAACAATCAGAATTTGAACAAGATCAAGAAATTATCTCTCATGTTTTAAATCGAAAAAGCTTAATCTCACGATTGGCGGCTGGAACATCTAATGAGAAACAATTAATAGCAGCCAATGTTGATTATATTTTTATTACAATGGCCATGAATTTAGATTTTAACTTGCGTCGGTTAGAACGCTATTTATCAATGGCCTGGGCAAGTGGCGCAACACCTGTTGTTGTATTAACGAAAGCAGACTTATGTGGTGACTTAGAAGAAAGACTTGCTGAAGTATCAAGTGTGGCAATAGATGTCGATATTGTCATGACGTCTAGTGTATGGGGGATGGGAATCTCGCAAATTCAAGACTATCTTGCAGACCATCAAACGGCTGCCTTTGTTGGGTCATCAGGTGTTGGAAAGTCTACGATTGTAAACCAGTTAAAAGGTGAAACCATTTTAGAAACACAAGAAACCAGAAATGATGATAAAGGCCGTCACACAACAACTGCACGTTATTTATTTACGTTAGATAAGGGTGGCGTTGTAATTGATACACCGGGGATGCGTGAACTCGGTATTGAGGATGTTGATTTGGCGCAAACGTTTAACGATATTGAAACGCTAGCGGAACAATGTAAATTTAGAGATTGCCAACACCAATTTGAACCTGGTTGCGCGGTGCGTAAAGCGATTGAATGTGGTGAATTTTCAAGTGAACGTTTAAAGAGTTATCAAAAATTGCAAATTGAATCTAATTACTCTGGAAAAAATCATAAACAAATTGAGGAAGAAAAAGCAGAACGCATGTTTTCAGAAGTTGGTGGTATGAAAAATGCCCGCAAGTTTTTAAAACAAAAAAGAATATAAAGTAAAACTCCTACACGCGAAGTGTGGGAGTTTTTACTTTAGGAGGGCTTGGATGAATAGCCTCAAAAATTGCAGCTCATACTAACTAAAGTTAGGGCAGGTGATATTATGAATGAAAATAATAATGTATTTACGTTAGATTATGTAGGGAAGTATCATTTTTATGAGGAAGATGACTTTGTATCTAAAAAGGAACAAGGACAATATATATTAGATCAATTAAAGGTGAGTCATCGATTTGACTATGATCATGCAACTTATACCTTTACGAAATACGGCAATATTTCTGAAGGACGCACTGAAAAAAATGTTGCACTAGCTTTTGATAAGGATTCGGTGAATGTGAAGTTAAATGATGAGGTGACGCACTTAGATTTAATTTATAAAATGGATGTTAAACAATTAGAAGATCATTATCGGGTGACAACTCGTATTAGTGAAAGAGCAGACCATGTGTCGGTGCTATTGTATATTAAGTTGGCAGATGGTGAGCGTTGTTTGAAAGAACTTGAAGGTGTTAAAGCGTATCAAGAAAAGTTGGCGAATACGTCGGCAAGCAGTTAAGGTATAGAGGAGACCGAGTGAGGGTCTCCTCTTTATGTTAAGAGTTAGTATGTAAAATATTGGTGATCATCGTTTAGAAGGTAGATGTTTATACACTAAAACGTTTAAGTTATTAAGCCAGAAAGTTAATAGGTGAAAAAGTTTCCCGTTTAAGTATAGATTGGCTGAGAATA
>DNGE01000151.1:2894-4392 GCA_003486705.1 Bacillota bacterium | reverse complement strand
TGAGAATAGATAAAAATTTAAAAAACAAGATTTTTCGACAGGGATTGTGATAAAATTGTTCTTGTATAGGTTTTATGTGAAGAAAACAGTTTAAAGCTTTGGAGGGAACATCATGATTAGATTTGAAAGTGATTATGCAGAGGGAGCGCATCCTCGTATTTTAGAAAAATTAGTGGCAACAAATGAGGAACAAACACCAGGTTATGGGATGGATGTTTATTGTGAACATGCTCGTCAATTAATTAAAAATGTGTGTCAAAATCAAGAAGCAGATGTTCATTTCTTTGTGGGTGGAACACAAACAAATTTAACAGTTATTGCTTCCATGTTACGTCCATATCAAGGTGTAATATCGGCTGAATCAGGGCATATTAATACGTTAGAAACAGGTGCTATTGAAGCAACTGGGCATAAGGTATTAGCTGTTGAGAGTACGGATGGTAAAATTACTGCAGCACAGGTTAAAGCCGTGTATGAAACACATTACAATCATCCAGGTCACTATCATATTGTACAACCTGGTATGGTGTATATTTCACAACCGACTGAGTACGGAACATCGTATTCAAAAGCAGAATTAACAGCATTAAGTACAACGTGTCGTGAACTAGGGTTACCGTTATTCGTAGATGGGGCGCGTTTAGGTTACGGGATCGCAGCAGAGAATAATGATTTACTAATGAGTGACTTAGCGGCGCTATGCGATGTGTTTTATATTGGTGGAACAAAGGTTGGTGCTTTGTTTGGAGAGGCTGTTGTCATAAATAATGAAGCTTATAAAAAAGACTTCAGATATCAAATTAAACAAAGAGGTGGCTTGCTAGCTAAAGGAAGATTACTCGGACTTCAATTTGAAACATTATTTGAAGACGGTTTATATTTTGAAGTAGCAGAACATGCTGTAAAGTTATCTATGCAAATTCGTCATGCATTTGAAGAAAAAGGCATTGAGTTAATGTATGATTCTTATACAAACCAACAATTCCCGATTTTACCGAATGATATGTTGCAGCAATTAACAAAGACCTATTCGTTTACCAAATGGGCAGCAGTGAATGAAACACATACAGCTGTGCGAATTTGTACAAGCTGGGCGACAAAACCGGAATATGTTGAAATATTAGTAAAAGATATTAAGGCATTATAATAAAAAATGAGTGCACTGTTAATGAGTGCACTCATTTTTTATTTAAACTAATTAGTTTAGTTAATAGTAAAAATAAAAGAATTATCTTCAGAACAATGAATATATGTCCGAAGACAAAAGGGAAGTAGGTACTACTTATAATTCTTCAATTCGTAGTAAATATGATCTAAACCAGTAGTGCCGTCTTTTTCTATTTTTATTTTTTTGAATCCAAGTTTACTTAGAAGTGATAAACTGGCGTGATTAATGGCGACGCAGTTAGCCAGCAAGGTGGCATTAGGATAACTTTTTAATAAATAGGTAATAGCTGCTACAGTGCCTTCACTTGCATATCCATGCCCCCAGTACGCT
>DNGE01000151.1:0-2654 GCA_003486705.1 Bacillota bacterium | reverse complement strand
TCTAGGAGAACCACTAGATTATTTGAAAATACTGGGTCCGTAAATTTTTCAACCCATAACGTAACGCGCATCTGGCTTTCTTCTTTTGTCTGTAAAATCTTCGTGTTTGTATATTGAATAACTTCAAAATCAGACCAAAGCTCATATAAATCATTGGCGTGCTTCACTTGAAGCGGGACTAAGGATAGTCTTTTGGTGTGAATCATAAAATCCTCCACTACAGTTTTTTCATAAAACAAATCACGCGATTTGCTTCTTTAAAACCAACACTTAAATGAAACGCTAAACTATCGGTATTATCGAGTTCACAATCACTTGCAAACTCTAAACACCCATGATATTTCGCCCATTTTTCACATTGTGCTAATAATTTACGTGCAATTCCTTGTTTCTGGTAATCTTCTCTAACGTATATACCTTCTAAATAGCCGACGGGGCTAGTGTGTGTCCCCTCAACATAATCATTTCGTAACGTGCAAATCGCAAGCCCAACAGCAATAGTTTCCTCGAAATATAAATAAATGGCAGATTGATCGGCAAAGATGTAGTCTTTCATTGTTTCTTCCATTTCATCCACATCATGGCCCGGCCATAGTAACATGGCGAGCTCAGTTGCACGCATAAAATCTTGTACCATTGCTTGTTTAATCATTTTCAATTCCCCCTGTTTAAATCAATAATGTAATACGCCTGCAAAAGTTCAATACTTTATAAATATTAAACCACCATAACACAGTTATATGTAAAAATATGGTAAACTAATTATAACATACTGTAGAGGGGGAGAAAATATGAGCAAACAAAATAAAAAAGATTATGTTTTAAAAGCAGAAAAAATTATCGAGGCATTTGCAGATTCATATGGAAATAACGAGGTAGAATTATTAAGTATACACGCTGCTCAAAAATTTGCCTCACACTTTGATGAATCATTTGCAGAAGAGTTAGCTAAAACGTGTTTTGAACCCGGTGTTAATCAAGAAAATATAAATGACGAAGCATTTGGTGAGGAAGTCGGTGCCCAATACGGAGAGCGATTTGGAGTATTGTTTGGAGTAGCGTCAGGAGAAACACTAGGTAACCAATGTAGTCAAAATGTTATTAACAATTTTAAAAAGAAATAAGCTTTTATTGGGGGACAGTGTAAAAGCCTAGAATAATGATGGGTAGGCCAAAAGCTATAGTTTCTGTTGTATATTTTGGGTAATAAAGGAGAGCGCGTTATGCCATTTTGGTTGTTTTTGTTATTTTCTAATGTGTTAATTCCAGTCGTAATGATTGTATTTGGACGATTTTTTATGACGCATGTACCGAAGAAAATTAATTCTATTTATGGCTATAGAACCACCATGTCGATGAAAAATAAGGATACTTGGAGTTTGCGCATCACCATATGGGTAAGTGTTGGACGAAACTTGGGTGGTGGCTGTTGGTGTTAACGGAGCTGCCAATGTTACTGCTTGTTAATCAAAATCAGGACAGCATTGCGTTTTGGGGTCTGATTCTCTGTTTAGTTCAATTGAGCTGCTTAATTGGCTCTATTTTTCCTACCGAAAAAGCGTTAAGAGAACATTTTGATAAAGCAGGTGTTCGAATAAAATAAAAGAGTATGTATCGTATTATTTAGTCACGATATTTATAGAGAATCAGAAAGTAGGTCATATATATTTCTAATAATGCTTGATAACTATTATCAATTATATTTGACAATCATTATCAATAAGAGTAGAATGTAAGTATTAAGAAACGGAGTATGTATTAAAATCTCGTGGAGGAAGCTAAATATGTTTATTGAAATGAAACGATTTACAGTTAAAAGAGGAAATGCAGAGAAAATTATAGAAAAGTTTTCAGGTAAAGGGAAGGCTGCAACGATGGAAGGTTTTATTGACTTCTCTATTATGAAACGCCTAAGAAAAGATGAAACAGAAGAAGTATTGATTCAAATTCGTTGGGAAGATCAAGAAAGTTTTACAAAGTGGAAACGTAGCGATGCTCACAAAGCAGGTCATGCGAATAGACCAAAAGAGCGCCCTGATTTTATCGTGGATGTAAGTGTTGATATGTATGAAGTTGAGACGATCAAAACAGCAGTAACAAAATAAAAAATAGCCGTAGATGCAAATCTACGGCTATTTTTTATAAAGGTCATACCGTATCATAATTTAATTTTTATCCGGTTAATCCCGTTTGCTTATATCCATTATGACACTGTCAAATCTTAAATGAGTCTATTTAGGCATCACAATTAACAATAAGATCGCTTCAACTTCATCAATATATTGTTTGGCAAATTGATATTCTTCGCGATCTTTCAGTTGCTTGAACTTACCGCGTAGTACTTTTCGTTCCTGTTTGCTAAAATATTGCGAACTCATACCGCCTCGTTCAAGTAATGAATACAAGATAATGGTGTTTGAAGAAAGTGGTGTTGAACCTAGGAGCTCATCTCTGATTGCTTCATAAATCGGGCGCAGTAAATCAAAGTTTGCATGGTATTTCGTTTTGTTCTGACCCAAAAGGCCTACGTAAGATTCGGTCGTGACATATTCATTCTCAATTAAGTCAGCTGCAATTTTTTCAACAATCGCTTGTAGAGGTTTTGAAGAAAAGTTAAAAACAAAATGCTCAATCCAAGTTGAAATCTTCTTTGG
>DNGE01000149.1:6985-10838 GCA_003486705.1 Bacillota bacterium | reverse complement strand
GTGCGTAGCAAAAACTTTACTTAGGCCAATAAAAAATACCACGAAAGTCGGAACCCCAGCCCCTTTTACCAAAAGTTGAGAAAGAATCGTTAAGTTCTACGAGTTTTTCTATCGAAGTTTTAAAAGGAAGAGTAGTTATTGTATAATTAAGGAAGAATTAGAGTAATAATGAGTTGTAGTTTGAGTTAGGAGTTGTTTTTAGTGTCTTTGTTTGAAAGTTATCCAAATAAAAAAATAACGTTAGATGTTATTGAAACAGCATATAAGTTTTCAAATTATTCAGAATTATGCGAGTTGGTCATGAAGAAAATGGATGAAGGGGTTATTAAACCAGTTTTAGCTTCGGGAAGTAATGGGAAGCGACCAGCGTTGTATAAAGCGTATTGGATTTTAGTAAGTGAAGAAAATTTTTCTGAACTGGTCGAGGAATTAAATTTTAGAATTCATCCTAGATTGAAGGTTGGGTATTACTTAAATCATTTAAAGCAGTATGCGTTAGATCGTGTGTTTGTATTGCAGTTGAGTTCTTACTTGATGGAGCATGGGGATCGATTGGAAGTTGAGATGTCTATGAATGAGCGTTGCTTCGAGATATGGGGACGTGAAAAGTTTTTGCAAATGGAGCAGGGTGGGAGAGTGTTGAAGTATCTTGACTTTGGTATTGATGCATTGAATTGTTATGAGACAGCTGAGCCAATTGCTTATTTCACTGTGCATAGAAGTCAGAAACAGAATGTGTTAATTGTTGAGAATAAGGATACGTTTTATAGTTTGCGTAAACATCTGTTAAGTGGAAAGTCGACTGTTTTGGGAATGGAGATTGGAACGCTTATGTACGGTGCGGGTAAAGGTGTTGTAAAAGCTTTTCGTTATTTTGAGCAGAGTGTGGAGCCTTATTTATTAGAAGCGGGTCACTCGTTTTATTATTTTGGGGACTTGGATTATGAGGGCATTAAAATTTATGAATCGCTTTGTGAGGTTTTTCCATGCCAACCCTTTGTACAGGCATATGAGGCTATGTTAAGTAAATGTTTAAGAAGTCAGTTGCCATTCACCAAAGAGGGACAGAATCGTCAGGTTAGTGGAGTGTTTTTTAACTGTTTTGATGAAGTAATAAATAAAGAGATGCTTAAAATTTTAACAGATAGTCGTTATATTCCGCAGGAGTGTTTAACGATTAATGATTTTTAGGAGCGTGTGAAGATGTATGAAGAATTTTTAAATCATTTTAATGTGCGAATGAAAAAGGTCGGTGCCTATGCGATTTTGTTTCGTAATAGTATGGGGAAAACGACATGGAAGAACTATGGGATTGAGGCGTATCATGAACAAGTCAATCTCATTTTTTCTTTATTATTGTTTATTATGGAGTGTTCGTTAAAGGAAGAACCATGTACGATGGATGAGTTAGCTAATTATTTGGATCAGTTAAATATGACGTATTTTAAAAAGTCATTGACGTATGAACAGTGTAAAGAATTAGCACATTTTATGGTTGATACGATTCTTTGTAATGATGGAAAAGCGATGTATTTTGAAGGGTATTGTTATGAAGATAAGGGGTATGACCATATTCATATTAGTTTTGTTGGAAATAAGATTGTTTATATGGATAATGAAGTGAAGCGAACGTCTTATTTTTTAACGGATGAGGGATATGAGTTAATGTTATCGACGCTTGAAGTAGACAGTCACTTGCAGTTAACGATTCAAGAAATGATTTTTAAGTTGCATTTAGAAAAGGCAACGTATGACAAAGCGGTTGATGATGTTAAAAATATTTTTAATTTATTGCGCATTCAGTTTCAAAAGATTGAAGGAGCGATGCATAAGATTCGCCAGAATGCTTTGCTATACTCAGTTAGTGAGTATAAAGAAATGGTGGAGCAGAATCTTGATATTATTGAGAATACAAAGGAAAAGTTTTTAGTTTATCGCGATAATATTAAACATCGAGTTGAGGAACTTGAAGAGAAGGATATTTCTATTGCGAAGCTTGACGGAGATGATGTGCAAAATTTAGGTTACTTAAAAACGATTGAGATGTATTTAAATAAAGCGCTTGATGAACATCAACGGATTTTGAATTCTCATTTTGATTTAAAGCGTTTGTATACAAAGGAACTTGAAGGATTAGCAGCCATGAGTTTGATTCAACGTTTTAATTTAAGAACAGATGTGTATGAGGAAGTGTTAAAGCAACCAGCGTTATTGGGTGAACTCGATTATTTTTTACGTCCGTTATTTAGTCAATCACTTCAGAAAACATATAATCTAAATAAAAGTATTGAACTGCAACGTCCAATTTCTAAAAAGCAAAAAGAAGAAGAGTTTTTTGAAACGGTTGAGGAAGAGTCTTTAGAGGATTTTATTCAAAAGCAAAAACAAGCGAAGCTTAAATTATATAAGAAAAGTTTAGAAATTATTCTGACAAAGGCAAATGCCAAGGGGCAAATCACCTTAGATGAGTTAAATAGGACATTAACGGCTGATGAAAAAGTGTCACTTATTCCAAGTGTTGAAATTTTTAAAGAAATTATGGTGGAGTTGTTACAAGCGAAAGTCATTGATTTAGTGGCGTGGAAAAAAGAGCGTGCTGAAAATATTATGGAACAGAATTTTGATTTTCAATTGAGTACCTGTTTATTAGATTTAATAGATGAGATTCCTGAATTTAAACGCTTATCAAGTATTGAGGTGTTTCGTTTAGAAGAGGATGAAGTTGTAAACTTTAATGAAGTGCGTGATGAAGTTGGTCGCAATAAAACGATTCGTTGTTCGAACTTAGTTATTCGGATAGCCTAAAGAGCATGGGCATGACGAGATGAGTGTTAAAAGAGGTCATGTGTTTTAACAGTATATTTCAGTAGGTAGGTGAAGAAAGATGGCTTATAGTCATGAAGAAATCACGTTAGGTCAACGTATTTTTTATAAACTGTTGGTAGAGCGTGAAATATCAGAAGAAAAAGAAAAAGAGTTGTATTATGCGTATACGAGTAGTGAGCGTGTAACGAATTTAGTGAAGAGTCAAGGTGAGATTGCGGGTAGTGTGGTTGAACGGTATGGAAATACGATTTATTTGATTCCTAAAGAGGACAACGATGTTTTAGGATATTCGAAAAAGGAACTTAAAAAAGAGTTGTGTAAATCAAATGGTACGGATAAGGATTATTATTTATCACAATTTGTTATCTTAACATTGTTGGTTGAGTTTTATGATGGTCAAGGTAAAAGTAGTAAAGGCCGTGATTTTTTACGTGTGGGCGAGTTACAAAATGTGGTGGCAAACCGATTGAAAGAAGGGGCAAGCTATTTAGAAGAAGAGGCTCAATTGAAGGCTGGTATCGCGTTTAGCAATATGCTTGAAGCTTTTGGTGCGCTAAAGAGTGATGAAAAAGGATCGAAATCGAAGACCACTAAAGAAGGTTTTATGCATCATATTTTATTGTTTTTACAGCGTCAAGGATTGGTTGAGTATATTGAAGCAGACGAGATGATTACGACGACGAAAAAGCTTGATCAGTTTATGGACTATAATTTGTTGAACAAAAATCATTATCAGCGTGTGTTAACGATGCTTGAGGAGGTAAGACATGAGCAGAATTAATCGGATTCGAATTGTCAATTTAAATTATAATCATCATGCGATTCGTATTGATGACGAGTTGTTTGATTTAGGACGTGAACACACGTTATTTTCACTTCGTAATGGGGGTGGAAAGTCGGTTTTAGTTCAAATGATTAGTTCATTATTTGTTCGTAAAAGATATCGTGATAGTAATGAGCGACCGTTTGCAAGTTATTTTAGTAGTAATCAACCTAGTTTTATTATGGTGGAGTGGGCGCTTGATCA
>DNGE01000149.1:5015-6672 GCA_003486705.1 Bacillota bacterium | reverse complement strand
AATTTGATATTCAACATTTTCCAATTATCACCCAGGAGGGAACAAAGAAAAAATTAAATGGCTTTCATGTTTGTCTCAAGTTATTTGAGGATTGTAAGCAAAATAAAACGTTAAAATTTGATTATTTTGACTTAAATCAGTCGGTTAGAAGCCGTGCGTATTTTATGAAGTTAGAAGAGTATCAAATTTTTTCAAAGGAATGGGAATCGATTATTAAGAAAGTTAATTTGAAAGAGTCTGGTTTATCTGAATTATTTAAAGAAGCTAAAGACGAAAAAGGATTAACGGAGAAGTGGTTTTTAGATGCGATTGAAAATAAATTGAATAAAGAACAAAATCGAATGAAAGAGTTTGAGAAAATTTTAAATAAGTATATTTTTCAGTATAAAGCGAATGAGGGGAATTTTAAACGAAGAGAAGGTATTTTGACGTTTGAAGAGTTGATTGTACCACTTATTGAACAAGAAAATTTGTTAGCGCAAAAAGATGATGATATGGTAGAATTCGAAGAGAAAATTGCGACATTGATTCAAGTCTTAGCTTTTTTAATTGCGGAGTATGAATCAGAACAAGTTGAAATCACTACGTCTTTAGATAGTGTAAAAGCGAAGCGTCATAACATTTTTCATGAAGAATATTCACTGGCTATTTATGAATTAGAAGCTGAAAATGAAAGACTTGAGCTTGAAAAACAACAAGCGTTAAAGATAAAAACGCAATATCTTGCACAGTATGAGTCGTATAAAAAGCAAAAGTATTGTTATGAGGCAGCGAATCGTTACCAAACATATAAAAAGGCATCAGAAGATGTGCAACGTCATGAGGTTGAATTATGTATTGCAAAGCAAAGTAATGAGGAGTTATTGCCAAGACAAAATGATTTAGGATATACGTTGCGGTTAATGTATGAATCATTGGTGGAAGCGCAAGAGATTAAGCGTCAAACAAATCAAACGAAGTTGCAAGATAATGAACAAAATAAAAAAGTGATTTGGGCAAGACTAGAAAGTAAGCGAAGTGACTTATTAGAATATTCAAAAGAAAAAGCAACTTGTGACACGTTAATTAAGCAGTTTGACAGACAAGAACAAACCTTTACAGAAAAATATCATGAAAGCTTCTTACGCAACTTAGAAGGTTATTATGAGCCGTTACTTTTAGAGAGTAAAAAGCAAACAGTTATTGATGAATTAGAACAGTTGAAAAAGGTGCGAAAAGATAAGTTAACAGAACAAAATCAACTGGATGAAAACATCCATGCCTTTAGCCGTTCATTAGAAACAGTAAATCAGCAATTAGGTACAATAAAAGCACAAGTGAGCCATTCTCAAAAAGAATTAGATACGTTAAATGAAGAATTAAGGACAAGAAAGTCATTGCTTACTTATATTGCATTTAATGAGGAGATGGTTTTTGAAACAGAAAGTATTATTCAGGCATTTGAGGGGAAAAAACAACACGTGACCGATCGCTTAAAACATTTGCAACGTCAGCTAGATAAATTAACGGATGAATATAACAAGTTGAAAACGGGTGCAATTCTTGAGTTACCAAAAGAGATAGAAGAAGTATTAAAAGAGGAAGGCATTCATTATGTTTTAGGAATGGAGTGGCTCAAAAAAAATGGACGAACATTGACACAAAATCAAGCGTTAGT
>DNGE01000149.1:0-4751 GCA_003486705.1 Bacillota bacterium | reverse complement strand
TAACACAAGCACAGTTAGATGTCTTTACGGCAATACCTGTTCCTATCTTGATTCGTGAACAGCTAGACCAAGATTTAAAATTTCAATGTAAAATGGGTGTTATCGATTTAAAGAATATTCATTTTTATGTTCTATTCAATGATGAATTATTAGATGAAACGAGTCTTTCACAACTGTTATTAATCAAAGAGAATGAGATTGACACATTAAACCAAGAACTTCAAACGCAACAAAGATATTTAGACACATATCAAGAGAAGTTATCAATTGTAAAATATCAAAAATTATCTAAACAAACATTTGAGACTTGTCAAAATCAATTAACAAAACAGCTCACAACACAAGCAACATTTGAAGAACAAATTGTTAGCTTGACCAAAGAAAAAGAAGAGGCAGCTCATAAGCGATCAAGTCTTGCAACAGAATTATTAAGCTTAAATGACAAGTTGATAACAAAGGAACAAAAATTACAGGATTTAATGACCTTCATGCGTGCTTATGAAGTTTATATTGACCAACTCAAACAATTACACGAATACGTAGATGCCATTTCTGCTTGCGAAGAAGAGATTGAACACTTAGAAGAAACGGTGACGCGTTTAAATCAAGAATATGACGCGCTAAAAGATCATCAACGTGAAATTAAATCACAGTTAGATGATACAAAAAAATCATTAATTAAGTTTAGTCACTATGAGTTAGGGACCGAAATAAGCAAAGATATTGAAGATTTATTAGCAGAATATCAAGCCATTACAAATAAAATGAGTGACAACATTAAGCGTTGCGAACAAGATTTAGAAGACGCTAAAGTAAGATTTGAAACGGAAGAAAAAAACTTAGAGATATTAGTTAAGCGGTACAATCTCATCGATGCTGATTATCAATCTTTAATGTATGATGAATACGCAGAAGAAAAAATTATTTCTGAAATCGATGAAAGAAATCGCTTGGTTGAAAGTCAAAAACAAACAATCAGTGAACTAAGTCAGGCCATAACGGTTAATGGTGTGCACAAAGAAAATAAATATAAAGAAATGAAATCAACCATTCACGAGGTTGAAATTCTACCTAAAAATCAAGTTGTAAAGCGTGATTTTAGTACTTTATTAGCACACGTAAAACAAGAGGAAAACCAAATACTAAAACAGTTGAAAGTAGTAAATGAGTGTTTAAGTGTGTGTAAACGAGAGCGAAGTGGATTAATAGAATATGAACACTTAAATATTGAACCACTGACTCAGGTTGATTCGAAGTATTATGAGTATAGTGAAACAAAGTGGCGCGAAGAACGTCAATTATTATTGCGAGACTATAAAGCAATAGAAAAGGACATCCAAAAACTTAAAAATCAAATCACTGATGAAATCAACCGATTATGGCGTGAGCCATTATTTGAAGATGATTTCTTTAAACAACCGTTAAAACGATTAGAGCATAGCAAACACATAGCAAGTGCCTTTTTAGAACAATATCAAGTCATTCATCAAGTGTTTGAAAGTATGGTGAAAAAATTAGCGGTCGACATTGAATATAGTGAAAAAGAAAAAGCAAATGTCGTGGGCTTATTACTTGATTATGTTGGGGAAGTTCATAAAAACTTAGGCATGATTGATCAAAACTCAAGTATTCATATTCGTGGTAAGAATATTAAAATGTTACGCATCAAACTACCAAATTGGGAAGAAGCCCAATCGGTATACGTTGTGCGCATGCATGATTTTGTGGATCAAGTGACAACGACTTGCTTAGAGCTTTTAAATCAAAATCAAAACATTGAAGAGTTTATTGGTCACCAAGTGACAACTAAGCATTTATATGACAGAATCGTTGGGACATCAAATGTTGAAATTAAACTGTATAAAATTGAAGAGCAACGCGAATATCAAATCTCATGGGAGCAAGTGGCTAAAAACTCTGGTGGAGAAGGGTTCTTATCAGCATTTGTCATCTTATCAAGTTTATTATCGTTTATGCGTCGCGAAGAAACGGATTTATTTTTAAGTCATGAGCAGGGGAAAGTGTTAATAATGGATAACCCGTTTGCTCAAACAAATGCCGCCCATTTACTTAAGCCATTATTTGAGCTAGCTAAGAAAAATAATACTCAGCTTATTTGTTTATCAGGACTTGGAGGTGAATCGATTTATAGTCGTTTCGAAAATATTTATTCTTTAAGTTTAGTTCCATCAAGTTTTAAAAAGGGAAGCGAGTATTTAAAAAGCAATCATGTAAAAGGTCAAACTGACCAACAACTCATGATTCCCTCTCGCATTTATGTCGAGGAAGCCCATCAGGAAACGTTATTGTTTTAATAGGATGTAGATATGTTGAAGATGTTTAAGGTATGAAACAAATTACAATAAGGGGATAAAAAAATCTGGACAGCTTATTTTGCGTCCAGATTTTTTTTAGTTAAATTATTTAGAGGCATCAGCCTTAGTTGGATGAATCGTTCCAAATGGATGTTGAACGGGTGCATAAATGGAATAGAGTTTTAAAGGGGTGTTACCCGTGTTAATTAAATTATGCCATTTTCCCGCAGGAATGATAAAGGCAAAGTCTTTGTTTACTGGGACTTGGAAATTTAAATTGTCTTTTGTGTCGCCCATCATGACAAGGCCTTGACCATCTTCAACACGAATAAATTGATCGAGGTTTGGATGAGTTTCTAGGCCAATTTCTTCTCCGACATTAAGACTCATTAAGGTGAGTTGAAGGTGTGAACCTGTCCAAAGAACAGTACGGAAGTTATTGTTTGCCTTAGTCGCTGCTTCAATATTCACAACAAGTGGTTGTGGCCCGTAATCTTTTAACTCGGTAGATTGTGTCATGTTTGGTGTTGGAAAGTAGAATTCATCATGACGATTGTAAGGGTAAGAAGTATGAGAAGTTTGTGGGTATGAATTTATTTGGTTTGAATATTGAGGGTGATTATTATAAGGGGAGTGATAATATTGATTGTTTGGATACATAAGTTTCATCCTTTCAGTCTAATTAAGTTTTACGACAATCACTAGATAACGCCCTTATCAAAAGCTAGTTATTTCACTTAGTAATCATCTTATCACCTATAGCATATGCCTAACTTTTAATGTGGTGATTAAATATAGGAACGCACATAATTTACAGTATTATAATAATCTTAGTCTAAAAATGTACGACTAGTGTGTGACGTTACGTTAGGATTTATTATAATTTTCAAATAGCAAGTCATGGTATTGACTTAAAGTTAACTTTAAGAGCTATAATAAATTTAACGGGTAATGAATTTACAAATCTATTGAAAATGAAATAACAATGTAAATTCAATTTAATATAAAATGGGATGACGCAGTTGCAATGATGAAAGGTATAGCATTCAAGCATGGAAAGAAACGAGATAAAATGATTTATTAAAGAGGTGTAAGATGAACAAGATTGATATGACACGCGAGGCTTTTTTAAAGAACTTAAATACCGGATCACCCATAAGTAGTGAATCTAATATGTTTGGCATGATGCATGAGTTAGCACAAGAGGCTTTAAAATTAACGGCTGAATTGAATAGCAAATATCATACACCAGCAGAAATGAGAGAAATCTTATCACGATTATTTGGGAAGCCAGTGCCAGAAACTTTGTCAATATTTCCTCCTTTTCATACGGATTGTGGAAAAAATATGACGATTGGTAATGATGTATTTATTAATTCAGGCTGCCATTTTCAAGATCAGGGAGGGATCATCATTGGCGATGGGGTGCTAATTGGGCATAATGTCGTTTTGGCAACTTTAAATCATGATGTGAATCCAAGAAAAAGAAGCACATTACATCCAGCACCAATTACGATTGGTAATCATGTTTGGATTGGTTCAAATGCGACAGTTTTACCAGGTGTTAAAATTGGGAATGGTGCTATTATTGCAGCAGGAGCTGTTGTTGCCAAAGATGTACCGGACAATGTAATAGTTGGTGGTGTTCCAGCTAAAGTAATAAAAGTGATTGAAATAATAGAAGATTAATTGAATAGGTGATAGAATAACCCCAAAAATTTCGAGTCTAGTCACTTAATTTTTTGAGGTTACTTTTTTTAATAAAATGAGTTAGGGACGATTGGAAGCTTTAAATGTTCCGAATGGGAGTTAGTAAAGAACTTATCATAAACATAACACACAACGATAATAAAAATTAAAATTCTGATAAAATATAGGTGTAGATAAAGTTAAGAGTTTAAAGTTTATATAAGAAAGAGGAATAGCATGCATCAGGAATTAAAGCAATTAAATGTTTCAATCGGTCGTTACTTTGAAGGGTATACGACGATCGAAATTGATTTAGTAAAAGGTCAAAGTACATTTAGTCAGTGGGGAGGGAGTGCTCCCAAAAAGGTGGCGAGTCAAACGTTATCGGAAGAGGTTATGGCTAATTTTTTAGAAAGTCTAGCTCAAACTGATTTTTTAAACTGGGATAAAACATACTTAAATTCAGAGTCTTATGAGGGAACACGTTGGAGTGTTGAAATCATCACAAACGAAAATCGTACTAAAAAGTATGGTGAAAATAAGTTTCCAAAGGAATGGAATCTATTTTGTGATTTAATTGAAGAGTTAGCTTTAAATAACGAAGAAAATAGCCTAGTATGAAGATGGATTAAGTGATGCTTTGTATAATACATCATCTGTATGAAAGTAATCTATAAAACAAAGAATCGGTAGAGTTTAATAAACGATAAAAAATCTCACAAGGACATAACTTGTGAGATTTTTTTA
>DNGE01000086.1:11619-11761 GCA_003486705.1 Bacillota bacterium | reverse complement strand
TCCCATGTGGTATAATGAAGTTAGTTATGCTAGAAGGGGGCGATTTTTTGATGCAAAAAAACAATTTATTACAAGATGCGAAGAACAAGACAAATAATAAATTGCAACAATTAAAGAATCAAATGAGTTCATTAAAGAAGCG
>DNGE01000086.1:10652-11431 GCA_003486705.1 Bacillota bacterium | reverse complement strand
TCATTAAAGAAGCATACGGTAACAAATGATTATGTCACTAATTTCACTCATCATAAAAAAGTTAAAGAGCTTAAAGAGCAAATTAAATACTATAAAGAAAACTCAAAAGCGTATGCTGCGATTGAAAAACAATTAAATAGTCAACATGATATTAAAGTCATTGAACGATTGACAACCGTATTTAGTGCGATGGTAATTGTAGGATTATCAGCGGGATTAATCTTAATGTCAAAACCAGTCATTACAACTGAAAACTTCGATAATCAAATGCAAGCCAATATTGAAGCGGCATTTAATTATGAAGTGACACGTCAAAATACTCAAAATGAAAATATTGCTTATCATACACCACATCAATTTCAGTATTTAACATCTCGTGGTGTTAATGATGTTATTAAATATAAAGATAACCAAGTTATTATGCATTATAATAATCAATACAATGTCATCGGACAAGATATTGAAACATATTATTTATTACGTGAAGAAAATAAAATTGCAGGAGAGGAAATCTTCTACAAAAACTTCAACTATAATCAAAATAATGGGTTCGTTCAACTTGTGAAAATGGATGAAAAGTACTTGTTAACTGTCTTTGTTGATGGAACAAAATTATCATCTATTATCGATTATCAAGAAGCACCTTACATGGCATATAGTATGATTTTAATGGGGAAAACGGTAACACCATTTGAATCAATGTATGTGAGTAGTGAAGACGCAAGCGATGCAACAGCGACGGATGGTGCGAATGAAGTTAATGAAAATACAGAATCTGA
>DNGE01000086.1:5802-10483 GCA_003486705.1 Bacillota bacterium | reverse complement strand
CAATGAAAATACAGAATCTGATCTACAAGCGTTAAAAATTGATCCTGAAAGTGACACAGTGACTGAAGTGATTGAAGGTGAGTTATCAACGCAAGAAAATGAATATACCATTGATTTTGATTTTAGTACGGAAAAACGTAGTGAATCAGATAATGGGAGTGATGAGTAAATGGAAGAAATAAAATCAGTTCAACAATTTAATGACTTAATTCAAAAGCCGCGTGTCATTGTGATGTTTACAGCGAATTGGTGTCCAGATTGTTTTGTCATTAAACCATTTTTACCACAAATTGTAGCGCAATATACTGAATTTGAATTTTATTCAGTGAATCGAGATGAATTAATGGAACTTTGTGAAGCCTATGATATTTTTGGAATTCCAAGCTTTGTTGCCTTTGGTGAAGGAAATGAATTGGGTCGTTTCGTTAGCAAAGATCGAAAAACACGTCAAGAGATTGAGAATTTTATTCAATCTGTTAAATAAATTTTTGCGCGTAAAATAACGAAAGTCGTCTATCTATGATAGGCGATTTTTTTTTATCATCTTGTGAAACGACCTATTTTTAAGGTATAATTAAAGTAAATATTTGGGTGATTTAGGGTGTGGAAAAATGAATAAACGTAAAATATTTGATATTGAGAAAATTGGGTTTGGAGATGAACATATTTATATAAAAAAAGAAATAGCCAAACCTATGGAAGAAATAACGAAAACCCCTGAACCTTTGGTGCAACAAAACGGAGCTAAACTAAATGTAGCAAAAACTGAATTAACAAAGCCTCAAGTAAATCTAGAAGAAAAAGACTTTTCTAATCAGGATCGGATAAGCTTAGAGGAAATAAAAAAGCCCAAAATTAAAAAAGTTACAAGCCGTTTTAAGCCGAATGATTTTGTCTCACCAATCTATGGGAAAATGGAAGATCAATCAGTTTTGTCCAAACTCGTACAAGGTACATTAACTTCAGCTACTGATTTATTCTTTGAAGAGCGTCATGAAGACAGTAAACTCTTGCAAGAGGGAGCAAAAGATGAGTATGTTTCATTCAATGAATCAAGCTCAAAAGAGGAAGAATTATTTGTTAATGATGACTTTAATGAAGAAGTTGCTAATGCGCAATTTAAAGAATTCAATGTCCAAAATGAAAATCAGTTAATAATAGATCAAACAGTTAAGGGTTCACCCTTTGTGTTTTCACCACATGAAAAGTTAGTGAAAACGACTGATATAATTGAAGTAGAAGAAGTAGAAGACCATGAGTTTGAACTAGAGGTTGAGAGCAGAGATAGTGATTTTTACAATGAGGTTATTGCGGAAGATGCTAGCTTACCAACTAGTCAACCGTATTATTACGAAATGCCATCGTTAGATTTATTAGCCAAACCGGAACGAGAAGAATTAAACGACGAGGATTGGGTTATTGAAAAAATGGATACACTCGATCAAACTTTTGCTAACTTTTCAGTAGGGGTAAATTTAACAGGGGATTATACGCAAGGTCCGACGGTTACACAAATTGAAATTCAACCAGAACCAGGAACAAAAGTGAGTAAAATATTAAACTTAGAAAATGATTTGAAATTAAGTTTAGCAGTTGAATATTTAAGAATTGAAGCTCCAATTCCAGGTAAAAGTTCAATAGGAATTGAAATTCCAAATCGTAAACGTAAAAAAGTTGTATTAAGAGAAATCTTATCACAACCCAAATTTATGTTACATGAAAGCCCGTTATTTATTGCACTAGGACAAGATATTTGTGGTGATCCGGTTTATACGAATATATTAACCATGCCACATGGATTAATTGCGGGTCAAACAGGTTCAGGAAAAAGTGTATGTATTAATACTTTATTATTAAGTATTCTTTACAAAGCAAGTCCTGAAGATGTTAGAATCATGTTAGTCGATCCTAAGAAAGTAGAACTAGCACCATATAATGAGATTCCGCATCTTGTAACACCGGTTATTTCAGATGAAAAAAAAGCAGCCATTGGTTTAAAGTGGGCAGTTGAAGAAATGGAACGTCGCTATGAGTTATTTGCTCAAAATGGTGTACGTGATATTAAATCATTTAATGACCGACGTTTAGAGTTTGAAATGGATTACGAAAAATTACCATACATCTTAATTATTATTGATGAATTAGCTGATTTAATGATGGTATCAGCACAAGAAGTTGAAGATAGTATTATGCGAATCACACAAAAAGCACGAGCGGCTGGGATTCATATGATTGTTGCAACACAGCGACCAACGGTTGATGTGGTAACTGGTACGATTAAATCAAATATTCCATCACGAATTGCCTTTGCTGTTGCACAAGGTAACGATTCAAAAGTCATTTTGGATAAAACAGGAGCGGAAAGCTTACTTGGAGCAGGAGATATGTTAATCTCAGAAAATGGGGTATCAAAACTTAGACGCGTTCAAGGTGCGTATGTATCTGCTAATGAAATTGATCAAGTTGTCGCACATGTTAAAAAACAAGCGAAACCTAAATATTTAATTTCTGAAACTGTCTTTGAACGTGGAAGCAGCAAGGTCATGAGCGATAGTGATCCATTAATAGATGAAATCACAGAATTTTTAATTGACCAAGGGGCGGCTTCGGCCTCACTTGTTCAGCGACGATTTAGTATTGGATTCAACCGAGCAGCTCGTATCATTGATACGTTAGAAATGAGAGGCTTTGTTTCTAAATCAAACGGGACAAGTTCAAAACCAAGAGACGTTCTAATCACGAGAAGTGAATTTGAAGCGTATAAAAAAGATGCAACGCGCATCTAAGACAAAATGCCCGTTTAAACGGGCATTTTGTCTTAAAATCGGTGTCCATCGACTTTAAAAGTGATATAATAATAAAGAAATAATTGTACAATGGAATAGGAGCGGTATATATGAGTGAAAGATTTCATCTCATTGGAATAAAAGGTTCTGGGATGAGTGCTTTAGCACACATTTTATTTGACATGGGATATGATGTGCAAGGATCAGATATTGATGAAAAATTGTTTACTCAAATTGGTTTAGAAGCCAAAGGAATGAACTTAACAACATTTGGTCAATCTTCAATTGAACCAGATATGACAGTTATTATCGGTAATGCATTCAAAGATGATCATGTTGAAGTGGTTCAAGCTAAGCAAACAGGTGCCAAAACGGTTCGTTATCATGATTTCTTAGGAGACTTACAATCTCGTTTTACAGGAATTGCAATTTCAGGAACACATGGAAAAACAACGACAACAGGATTGTTATCACATGTGTTAAGATTAAACTTCCCAACTTCATATTTAATTGGAGACGGAACTGGAAAAGGAATTGAAGGTAGCGAATACTTTGTATTTGAAGCTTGTGAGTATCAACGTCATTTCTTAGCTTATCATCCAGATTATGCAATCATCACAAATATTGAACATGATCATCCAGATTATTTTAAAGATATTCATGATGTATTAGATGCATTTAACCAATTTGTATCTCAAACAAAAAAAATGGTTGTAGCTTGTGGGGATGATGAAAATGTTAAAAAATTAAATCCTTCAACACAATTAATGACATATGGTTTTAATACAGATAACGATGTTGTTGCGACGAATATCTTAAAAACATCAGAAGGAACAACGTTTGATGTATTAATTAATGGAGAATACTACCATACATTTGAAACACCATTCTTTGGGGACCATATGATTCTAAATTCATTAGCTGTAATCGCGATTTGTTATTTAGAAAAGATGGATCCTGAAGTTGTCGATAAAGATTTAAAATTATTTGAAGGGGTTAAGCGCCGATTTGCTGAAAATAAATTCCATAATCAAATGATTATTGATGATTATGCGCATCACCCAACAGAAATTGAAGCGACGTTAAAAGCAGTTCGTCAAAAATATCCGGACAGAGATTTAGTGGCTATTTTCCAACCACATACGTTTACAAGAACGGCAGCGTTTTTAGATGAGTTTGCACAAAGTTTAAATCTTTCTGATCATGTGTATTTAACTGATATTTTTGGTTCAGCACGTGAAGCTTTAGGAGAAATAAGTATTCAAACACTGATTGATAAATGTGATAACGCGCAATTAATTCAAAAAGAAAACATGGAAGTATTACACCAATACCCAAATGCCATTTTAGTCTTTATGGGAGCGGGAGATATTAAAAAATACGAGGATGCCTATACACGTATTCCTTGGAAAAAATAATGAATATGTAGGTAAAGTGAAAGGATAGGGAGTATGGAAATCACAATTAGCTTGACTGATTTATTAGTCTTAACAAGCATCGTATGTTTAATCTTTTTTACTATTTATATCGTACTAACATTAAAATCATTAATTAAACTATTAGATGAATCAACAAAATTAGTGGATGAAAGTACGAAAGTTGTTGAAGATGTTCAACATAAATCTGAGCAGGTTGAAGCATTTGTGACGGACCTAGTTTCGAATGGAAAAGGTTTGTTTAAAGTGTTTTCAGTTGTGAATCACTTAAAGAAATAAAAAACAAATCATTTTTTTAATCACGGACTCATATTTTAGTTGTAACGGTATAACCTATAACATATGAAAGGTGGAGTTAAAACATGAAGAAACGAAATGTATTTGTCCTTGGCGCTTTACTTGGAGCTGGTGCGGTAGCTTTATTAACACCTAAATCGGGAAAAGAAATGCAAAAAGACT
>DNGE01000086.1:0-5659 GCA_003486705.1 Bacillota bacterium | reverse complement strand
GAAAAGAAATGCAAAAAGACTTAATTAAAAAAGTGGATGAAGTTCAAACAAAAATCAAAGACCTTGATGTTGAAGAGGTAAAGGTAAAATTTGCACACAAGTTAGATGAAATCAAAGAAGTTATTGAAGAGTTTGATTGGGAGTCATCAAAAAATGATATTGAAAATCGTGTTGATGAACTAAAAATAAAATTAAATGAAATGTTAGAGCGCGTCGAAGAAGCGAAAGATAATATTGTTGAAGAGACAGTAGAGTTAAGTAAAGATTTAGAAGAAGACTTTACAATCGTTATTGATACTGTAAAAGACGACGCAAAAACAATCGCAGAAAATGTGACAGCGTCAGTTCAAGAAGTGGCAACAGAAGTAACAAAATCTGTCGTTGACACTGAAACTGAAGCTAATAATAAATAACGGCTTAAGGAACCAAGGTTATTAAACTAATGCGCTAAAGGACACTAAAGACATAGCTGAATAAGAAATGACTCAGCTATGTCTTTTTAGTTTGTCGATCATTTTTGTTAAACAAAGTTCTAGGTATGGTTTAAAGATAGACAGTTATCTGTTTTTGAAATTATTTTTCTAGCAGTGTCCAATCGTAATAAAGTAACTAATTTATGGATGATATTAATTTGAAATTTAACACTAGCTGGATAACTACTCATACATGGTGAGATGTTGTTAACTTTCACCAAAAACACTTGCTTTTTATGTAAGAGGCAATAAAAATTTAGTTATATATTGCTACTGCATAGGAGTAATTTTTAGGGTGATAGTTTTGAGTGTTGCATTTTTTGCACAAAAAAGAGATGTACATTTTTTGTACATCCCAATTTTATAGATTGTGCATAGTTAAATGACATGGCTTAAGCAACTGCTATTACTTATTAGTAACATGAGCAAAGTAAATATTCATCTAATAAGTATTGAGGGATTAAGATAACCTCAGCAGGGCGTATAAGCTCTGCGATCTTGTATGCATATGAGACGACAGTATGCATAGAAGCATCGTATAGAATATAATCATTTAAATCAGTATCGAAGAGCCCCCAAAGCGCTTCAGAGTAACAATATTGGACGTATAATTTTTTCAATTTCTCACACCTTTCATCGTCATCATATTCATCCCGTGTGTATAGCTTCATTATACAAAAGGGATGATTCATAAATTGTCGATTTTAATCCAGATAAAAAAATAGTTAGAAAATGATTCGCAGTATTTCGATAAAAAAAGTGTGAATGGGCAAAGGCAAAAAAGAATAAAAAAATAAAAACAGAGTGGCATTTAACACCACTCTGTTTTTGTTATTTTAAGGCTTTTAGAACTTTATTAGCTAGTCCTAAGTATAAAATGCCAGTTTGTTCATTCATGCCATAAATGGAATGGCTATCTTTTGGTTGTCCAATTGGAAGTTGTGTCAATAAAGGAACGTTTAATTGGTTAGCAACGAGATCGCCTCCACCTGAACCGAAAATGGCATCGTGCTCGTTGTTTGCAGGGTTGATGTAATAAGACATGTTCTCAACAACCCCTAAGATATTATGCTTTAAGCTCTGAGCTGCATAGCCTGACTTAATAGCAATATGTGAAGCTGTTGGGTGAGGTGTCGTTACAACGATAACGTGAGCTTCTGGGATAATTTTTTGAATGTCCATGGCAACATCGCCAGTTCCTGGTGGTAAGTCGATTAACATATATTCGATATCATGATCCCATGCAACATCATTAAAGAAATGATTTAACATACGTTGAAGCATAGGTCCGCGCCACATTAAAGGTTTATCGTTTTCTAAGAAGAATTCAGTTGAAATAATTGGGATATTTAAGGCTTTAGGTGGAAAAATTTTATTGTCTTTGGCAACGTCGAAGCCGTTATTCGCCATTTCGAATAAGTGTGGGATACTTGGTCCATAAATATCAGCGTCAATAATCCCTACTTTTTTACCTAAACGGTTTAAGGCAACGGCTAGATTTGCTGTGACTGTTGATTTACCTACACCGCCTTTACCAGACGTAATCGCAATATAAATTGTTTTTTTATCTTCGGTTGTTGTTGATGTTTGTGGTGGTAGTTCCTCGAATTGTAGTTTAACACCTTTAAATCCATAATCGAGTTTCACAATTTTTGCTACTTGGCGCGATATTGTTTTTTCAGCGTCCCCTTTAACAACCGTGATTTTGATAATGGCTGTCACAACTGAATTTTCTTCATCAACACTTAAATGTGTTAGGCTGTGTGTTTCTTTTAATGTTTTATTAGTAACAGGATCGATTAAAGCTTCGATGGCGTTACGGATGTCGTTTTGAATGCTCATTTCTATTCTCCTCTTCAGTCAGAATCTTTTTTCATTATACTACAGCTTTATTATTTCGAAAAACAATATGATTGATGATATGCAAATCATACATCTATCATGATTGGAAATTGTGTATATTCTTTTTTATTTAACGTTGTACAATGGGGTTCGGGTAAAATACTACTATAGGCAGCTGTGACGCTTTGTTCATGTTTTAGTAGAGGATGAGCTTGTTGATCAAATTTACTATAAATCGGTACGGTTATGTCTTTTTTAATTGATTTTAGATATGCTCGTCCATTAGGTGTTGCGCCTAAAATTCGAATGTAAGGTGCTCCTTGGTGAAGATTTGAGTCTGTTATAAATTGTTTTGTGGTATGTGTTAATATATTCGCACAAATTCGTTGGATTCGGGTTGTAGTGTAGCGCTTAGTCTTAACATAATCCATAAACTGAGCATAGCTTGAAGCTTGCAACATCCCAGTAAAAAGTCGATGTTCAATTCCTTCTTCAACATCGTGAATTTGAACTAAGTAAGTCGGCGTTAAGGTTAGAATTTTTTGTTTTAAGATAGGGAAGTAAGATTCCCAGTTATGATAAGTATTCGTTGTTTTAACATGTTGTTCTAAAAGTTCGGCTACAGTTTCAGGAACGTAGTCAGTATACAACTGTGCAGATTCTCTTAAGTGTCGAACCGAAGTAGCTGAAGCAATGCTTTGGTGTGAGGGTAAAGCATCATGATAGCCACTATGAATACGTGTAATCGTATTTGGGATAATCTCACTGTTTAAAGATTTAATGGCTCGCATATAATAAAGACCTAGCGTGTTATTAGGCAATGTTGCAAGATCGGTTGGAATGCCGCTAGTGTCTAAAGCTTTTTTAGTCGCGTTAGGTAAGCTATAGCCAAGATTTAAAAATGTTTTAAGCTTATTTTGGAAATCTTGAGTACTTGTAAGGGCTTCAAGTTTTTGAAGTTCGACAATATTTCCACTTTCACTACCAAAAATGAGTTCTTTTACTTTTAAATGTGTTAAAATGGAGACAGAACCTGTTGCAAATAAATCAGCAGATTGGCAACTATATAAATACGGAAGCTCGATAACTAAATCAGCTCCGTTTAAAAGGGCCATTTTTGTACGATCCCATTTGCTAATAACCGTTGGTTCTCCGCGTTGAGTGAAATGCCCACTCATAACGACAATGATTATATCAGCATTTGATTGAGCTTTACTTTCTTTTAAATGAAACAAGTGTCCGTTATGAAATGGATTATATTCAACAATTAAGCCTGTTGCTTTCATCTTATCACCTTCCTATATTTATTATATCAAACTTAGATATAGAAAAACATGAGGTTGGGAATATTAATATTAAAGCAGAAATCGGGCTTGAAAATACGCTAAAAAGATGACATTTTGAACTTTTTGCAAAGAGTTGACGTAACCTGTTGACATTGTAGCAAAAAGTCGGTATAATGTTGTCTGTTGCAATTAGAGGTGATTGTGATGAAATGGGCTATTGCTCAATTGATTAAAAAAGGTTCACAAGTTTTTGAAATTGATGAATTAGTTGATTTCTCTGACATTGTGAAACGTCATGATGAAATTCGAAACTTATCGAAAGTTCACGTGACAGGTACCGGACAACTACAAGGTAGAAAAGTAGTATTCCAACTCCATATGGAGGGAACTATGGTCGTGCCTTGTGCGTTAACTCTTGAAGATGTTGATTATCCATTCGATTATGATTCAGTAGAAATATTCGTATTAGATAGTGAACTCTATAAAGAGGATGAAGATGAATATCTAGTAACAGGACAAACGATTGAGTTAGCACCTGTGATCTGGCAAAATATTATGCTTCTGAAACCTTTACGAGTTGTAAAGGACGGTGCTTATGATGAAATGAAAAAAAGAGGTATTGAACTAGAGTCTGAAGAGGATTTAGATGCATCTGCACCTGAAGAAACTGCTGCTCCAATAGATCCTCGATTAGCCGTTTTATCAAAATTATTAAATGATACTCAAGATAATTAGGAGGTGTCAAAATGGCTGTACCACAAAGAAGAACATCAAAAACTGCAAAACGCAAACGTCGTACACACTTCAAATTAGAAGTTCCAGGAATGACAGCATGCCCTAACTGTGGTGAAATGAAATTAAATCACCGCGTATGCCCAGCATGTGGTCAATATAAAGGACGCGAAGTAGTTAACACTGCTGAATAATACTTTGTTAATGGGCCCATTAATAAAGGTTGGAAAAGAGGACTTAGGTCCTCTTTTTTTTTATGCTTTAATAACTATCTCATGTATGGTAGGGAATCTAAGATGTCAAAATGCGTGAGTTAAAGGTGTTAAATGATACGAAGAAGGTAGTCAGTGATTTTGATATCGATTTATTTCGAGTAAAGAAATGATAATCGAGGCTAGTAAATGACTGGGCGTGTATGCTTAAGACGGTTTTCTGTGATAAACGACATAAAAACAAATGAATATCTCTTTTTAACGGATGGTTGCAATGATGAAGGCTGAAGAATGTAAAAAAAAATGTAGCCATTTAAAAATATGTCTATACATTCAAAAAGACATGGTATACAATAAGAATGAAAAGGTTCGTGAAAGGAGGGGAAAGCTGTGAAAGAGCCCATGTATAAACAGATAGAAAATTATGTATTAGAGTTAATAAAAAGTAATCAAATTAAAGAAGGTGAATTCATCCCGACGGAAAAACAACTGAGTGAAGAGTTTAATGTTGCAAGGATGACCGTTCGTACAGCATTAAATAACTTAGCAAACGAAGGGTATATTAGTCGCCAACGCGGAATTGGTTCAAAAGTAGTTTCTCAACATATAACTGATAATATTGGTAAACTGTCAGGATTTACAGATGAAATGCAAAAGAATGGTTACGTTGTATCAAATCTTGTCATGAATTTGAAAATTGTAGAAGCTGATGAGGAGCTATCACAGCAATTAAGTGTTGAAGAAGGCGAAAATATTTGGAAGATAGAACGTGTTCGTTTGGCTAACAATAAGCGAGTATCGTACATGTTGACCTATATGCCTGTTAAATTATTTCCAAATTTAAGAAGAAGTGATTGTGATGGTTCATTATACGCATATATCAAAAATCAATGCGGCCATAAGATTATGGATTCTGAGCGTTCAGTACGAGCGTTAATATCTGATCCTGAATTAGAGGAGCTACTTGAATTAGAGAGTACAGAGCCTATCTTATATATTTGCCAAGTATCAAAGCTTGAAAATGGTGATGTTTTTGAATATTCACATACGTATCATGCAGGATATACGTTAACCTTAAATGCTAAAGCTGAATAATTGTAAAAAAACTAAATAA
>DNGE01000108.1:7090-8639 GCA_003486705.1 Bacillota bacterium | reverse complement strand
TACAGCACATAAAAAAACATGAACCTTTAGACAAGATCCATGTTAATAACTACATATACTAATTCAGTTTTAATTAGTACAACTAATCATCTTTAATAAAAAGCACGTGATTAAACCTTCAAAAATTATTCACCATTAAATAACGCGACACTGACTAATTACCTAGTAGCGACTCAATATACTGACTCATCTCAACCACCGTATCATTAGCCGTATAAACCTGATCCCCATAAATTTTATCATGCAAATCCTGCACATTATCGAGCAACGTATTCGGCAAATAATAATAAATGCCATCTATCATCTGTCCAACCCCCGCCTCATTTGAAGGCATCTGATTTTGACTCATGGTAGGAACACCTTTAGTGACAACATTCGTCAACATCGCCACAACCTCACTCTTCGGCAAATTCGTCTTAATCGTCGGCAACAACTCATCCACAACCTTTAACATTTGTGTCAAACTAAGATTTTTCATCTGATCAAGTGCCAACTCCATGACCTCACGCTGACGCCCCATACGCCCAAAATCTCCATTCGCAGTATAACGAATTCGCATATACGCCACAGCCTGACGTCCATTCAATAACTGACTACCCGCCTGAGCTAACAACTCACTCTTCGTATCGTCCGGTGACTTATTATTTAGCTCCTTAACATACTTATTAATATACAAAAATTCCTCATCATCCACTTCCACCGTAATGCCACCAACCGCATCAATGACCTTCTCAACCGCCCAAAAATCAACCGTAATATATTGCGAAATATCCAAATCAAAACTACGATTCAATGTCTGAATCGCAAGCGCAGCTCCGCCATACGCATAAGAATGATTAATCTTATCATACCCATGATCCATAATCTCAACATACGTATCTCGTTGCACCGACGTCACAAGAACCTCGTTAGTCGTAGGCTTATACGACAAAATCATCATCGCATCACTTCTACATCCCGAATAATCCGTCGTTCGACAATCCAACCCAAATAACGCAACATTCAACGTATTCCCATCATTCACAACCAAATTTTCATTAATATTCAAATCAACATCCGAATCCAGCTCATCATCCACCGAACTAACAAACACCTCATCAAGCTTACTATTAATATAAACAGCCCCTACACTTCCGCCAATTACTAGCGCCGCAAAAAAACCAAATAATACTTTCTGCCATAACTTCAACATAAACGCCCCCTGTTTAATCACAATAACTCACCAAAATATAACCACTATCCAACCTATTCTCTAACCCAAATCAACCTTTTCCCCCAATAAGTAACCTCCTAAAATAACTCAACACAAAACAAACCCAAATAACCAACCCAAAATTATGTTAGCCTCCTCAATTATATTAACTTTTCCCAACAGATATAACCAACAACCACAATCCCCTTCAATAAATCCAACCACATCCCACATCCTCCCCCCCTGCACCAACACAAAATTCAAAAATTGTACCAGACAAATATGTTAGCACCCACTTAATCAGTGTCCCCCCCGTTTTGAACTTTAAAATCATACTTTGAATTATTTTAATAAGAT
>DNGE01000108.1:5866-6913 GCA_003486705.1 Bacillota bacterium | reverse complement strand
AAATTGTCTAACACAGCTAAATAAAAAAGTCTTTCTTCCCCACAATATTCGTAAGGTTATCAAAAATCATAGATTTAACATCCATAATTTGATAATTATCAAATAAAGCTTCTTTATTTGAACCAATTTCTCCTGTACAATAACAGTAACCAAATATTAAATAAATCTCCTTATCACAGTTGAAGGGACGTGTTGACATGAGTGTTANNTAAGATGTCTAACTTCAATATTTTCTTCTAACATCACAAAATTGAAAAGTGTGTTAGAAAATTATGTTGGTACTCACTTAATCGGTGATCCTCCCATTTTGAACTTTAAAATCATACTTTGAATTATTTTAATAAGATACGATGTTTAAACTCAGTGTTCTCACTTAACAAAACCAATTGAAAAAACATCGCCTAAACTAAACACTAAATCGGAAATATTCAACCACTTCATCCCTCCACTAAATAAACTTACGTATAATTCGATAATCTCTATTTAATTTTTTCCTCATGTGTATTTTGCTATGCCTACCCACGCCATTAATATGAAAAATTTAACAATTATTCTTTATCTATTTTAAATAATCATATATAATATATAACTATCTAAAATAGTTCACAGAATTTAATAAAAAGGGACGTGTTGACATGAGTGTTACCCCTCGTGTATTAGTAGTAGATGATGAGCGTGAAATTCGAGAAGCAATCCGAATTTACTTGCGCAGTGAAAATATTGAAACAGTGATGGCCGCCAACGGCGCGGAGGCCGTGGAGTTGGCGAAAGGTGGCGACATCCATCTGATTTTGATGGATGTGATGATGCCGATTAAAGATGGCATCGTGGCAACCAGCGAGATTCGAGAATTCTCGAATGTCCCAATTATCATGCTGAGCGCAAGGTCAGAAGATACCGATAAAATTATGGGGCTAAATCTAGGGGCGGATGATTATATTACAAAGCCATTTAATCCTATGGAACTAGTTGCGCGTGTCAAAAGTATTTTGCGCAGATTTATGATGTTGGGTGCCGCGGTTCAATCTAACAGCACTGCCCCCGAAA
>DNGE01000108.1:797-5596 GCA_003486705.1 Bacillota bacterium | reverse complement strand
GTTCGTTTAACGCCGACTGAGTTTAAAATTTTGTCATTACTCGTCAGAAATAAGGGACGCGTGTTTTCTATTGACGAAATTTACGAACGCGTTTGGGATGAACCGAGCTACAATGCTGAAAATACGGTGGCTGTCCACATTCGTAAAATCCGCGAAAAAATCGAGATCAACCCTCGTGACCCAAGATACTTAAAAGTTGTTTGGGGCGTCGGTTATAAGGTTGAAGCGAATTAAACTATAGCAAAAAAGTGATTCTATTTTTTTATAGAATCACTTTTTTATCTTCAGAAATTTAAAGTCGAATAACTGTAAAAAATAACTGATTTTGTTATAATTTGTGACATAATTGTTCGTTTTTGTTCGTATTTTTATACATATTCTAAAATTGTTCGGGCATATTAATAAGGTAATTTCGAATGTGAAGCAGGGAAGATTATAAGGAAATCACGGCATAAAAAAAGACACTCGCGTATATACACGAATGCCGGGGCCACTTTCAAAATCTGACTATTTCAAAAGCGCATCGTCATTTACTAATCACGCCACCGAACCATTACAGCAAACAGTGATTATCTCCTTATAACTGACAACCTTTATTATACCACAACTTCTCTGTGTTGTATTTAGGTTGTTATATCCAAATGCAAATAATCTACCATCCTTCTATATTTAAGCACCTATTACCCCTTATAAATGGGAAATTATGTTTTAAATTGAAATCAACGCCCAACTTTTATCATAAACCACTTAATAAAAAAATCAAAATCTTCTTAAAAACTCTAATTTTTTAATCTGATCAAAACAGCACATAAGATAAATTGGTTAAATATATCTTATACAGTGTGCATTTTAATCTACTTTTAACTTTCCTTTATTTAAGCCCTTATAACTAGCTATATAATGATGTTAAGAATTTCTTAAGAATTTAAGAAACAAAAATTTAAGAACTTTATGATACTATTAATTCATAAAGGAGTGAAAAATGTATGAAAAAGGAAAAAAGAACTAATAATAGTATTATAAAATTTTTAATTTGTGCAACTGTCTTCGTCATTTCTCTTTCTTATGTGTTAAACGGGGTACGCAATATTTTCCCTCTAAGTTATTTTAATTCACCAGAATATTCAATTGATGTTTATGATTTCTTACATAGCTTTTATGATTTAGAAATCGAGTTACCTAAATACACAATATCTTCTGATGAAATTGAAGTAACATCGAACGAAATAATTGATTTCAAAATTAATCCCACACATTGGTTAGAAAATTCTCTTATACAGTACAATTACGACTACTATTTCTATGATTATGAGGATAGCGAAACCGAGGTTCCTACGCTAACGGATAAATTAAATAGTTTAACAAATGAGGAAATTACTGAACTCATTCGTTACAATAAGCAACTAACTTACCAATCGATCATTAACGAATACAAATCATATCGTTATCCACAAGCTGGTGCTTTTTATTATGAATTAACCGATAACCTTGGTAATACATACACCAACTTACCTGAGGAATCAGTTAAAACACTCAACACAGTCACAATTCCACATAATCCATCGGCTGAATTTCTGAATAACTATTATTACCATGAAGCCTATCATCAAGATAATTACAATTTGACCGGAAAACTTTATTTACCTGTGACCCCAATGGGAAGTTCAACAATTCAAGCCAATATAATTCAATATGTAACAAACCAAATTATTTGGATTATATGTCTAATTTTAGTGTTTATTACGTATTTCCTAGGTAAAAAACATTTCAAAAATTTAAGATTCGAAAATAAGGAACTCCCACCGTATATTCAAGCATTCCAATCAAAGTATAATGAACTTCCTATTGAAGTGCGTATCTTATTCTTCATTTTTGTATTTACTGCCGTATTAAATATGCATTTTAGTTTCTATTATGCACTAAGCCATCCATTTAACATGATTTTTGACTTAACTGTAAAATTAGTAACAATCGCATTCTTCATCTTACAGTTATTAGAAATATATGATTACATTAAAAATCCTAACCGTTTTATGGATGAATGGCAAAACGGTTTATATTTAACAAACATCGATGAATTAAGAAATATGCCTATTTACCGAAACATCTTTGCTAAAGCAACGCTCTACACTGTTATCATTGGAGCTTGGGGAATTTTAATTGGAATGTCCTTTATGGATTTCGGATTACTCATAATCGTTGGAGCCATTAGCATCTTCGTTGCTTTGTTTGTTTTATTCCAAATCAAAAAACGCAGTAAACTAGCTCAAAACATTGTGGATACAACCAATTTAATGGCACAAGGTTACCACACACCAGATATTAAAGTAAAAGGACATGGCATTATAGCTGATACTGCACACAACCTTAATACAATAAAAGAAGGTGTAGTCATCTCAAACAAAAAGCAATCACAAAGTGAGCGCCTAAAAACTGAGTTAATTACGAATGTCTCACATGATTTACGTACGCCATTAACTAGTATATTAAATTATGTTGACCTAGCGAAACGTTCTGATATTACAGATGAAGAACGTCAAGAATACTTAAACATTCTCGACTCAAAATCAAAACGTTTAAAAGTACTAATTGATGACTTATTTGAAGCGAGCAAAATAGCAAGTGGTGCTGTTGAATTACAAAAAGAACGTATTGACTTAGTTTCTTTAATGCATCAAGCTATTGGTGAATATGAAGATCGTTTAAGCGCTGCAAACTTAACTGTCCGAACTAAGACAGCTGAACCACATATGCATGCCACTGTAGATGCTCGCAAAATGTTCCGTGTATTTGAAAATTTATTGAGTAACGCTAGTAAATATTCTTTACCTGGAACTCGAGTATACGTTGAAATGAACTACACTGAGTCATCTCAGGTTGAAATTTCCATTAAAAACGTATCGAAATATGAACTTGGGTTTGATATTATTGAATTATCTGAACGCTTTAAACGCGGAGACGAATCACGTCATACAGAAGGAAGTGGACTTGGACTTTCAATTGTGAAATCAATTCTAGATTTACATGAAGCACAACTTGAACTGAAACAAGATGGAGACCTATTCAAAGTGACATTTACACTTCCCAAAATTTAATATCCCTGAAGGAGCATCCCATGAGCAATAAAACCACAAGACAAAACCCCTGGTTAAGACCCAACGTAGTTATTCGCCTAAGCCTACTGACAGCTTTAATTCTATTAATAATCATAAATATATTTTTCATCTTGCCCCAAAATGATACAGGTAAAGCTACGGCAGGCCTTGGCATTTCCCTAGACTCCCTTACAGAACGGCTAACACCGAGCAAATTCTCTAAAGAGGAGCGCGAATATATCGCGACGTTTGGTCTACCAGAGGAAATTCAAAACAAGCTCATGAATGATCCTTTGTTTTCAATTGAAAAAATGCCGACCTACGCGGCAATTTTAGAAGATACTGATTCGGTTACCTACGCCATTCAGTTTGGGCTTTACCCAAACGTGAAAACAAACTTTTACGGTGACATCGTCACCCTTACAAATCCCGAAAGTACGTTGGCGCTAGTTAATAAAAACTACGCGCTACCTACCGACTACGAGCCGACGGACCTCGTCTACCTCGAAAACATTTCATTGTATGCGCCCGGGCGCAACAACGAAGCAAACTACTTGCGCGCAATTGCGGCGGAAGCCTTAACAGAAATGTTTGAAGTTGCAAAACAAGAGCAAGGCTATACCCTTATTGCTCGTAGCGGCTATCGTTCTTACGAAACACAAGTAGGACTTTACAGCCACTATGTCCAAACAAATGGACAATGGTATGCTGATGCCTATAGTGCACGTGCTGGTCACAGTGAACATCAAACCGGCTTAACAATCGACGTCACATCTCGCTCAGTTAGCTCTGGATTATCAGCAACATTTGGAACATCAACAGAAGGACAATGGGTCGCTCAAAATTGTCACAGATTCGGTTTCATCATTCGCTATCCAGAAGGACGTTCCGAAGAAGTCGGTTATGAATACGAACCTTGGCATCTACGCTACGTAGGTATTGAGGCCGCAACTGAAATATACGAAAATAATTCTATCCTAGAAGACTACCTTCTTGAACACGCCCTCATTGAAAATCAATAAATTTCGACATATATCACTCCAATATCTCATATAGATATTGGAGTTTTTTGTATTTAACCAATACTTATTACAACTAGTTAATCCCAATTGTTAAGATTTCAATAAACTTGATTAAATCTAAAATAATAATCCACAATTAATTATACTAACAACAAGGGAGAACAAACTATGATCAAATACTACAAAATTCATCTACTTCCAACCAATGAGCAAAAAGAACTCATGTATAAAAGCTTTAACGCTGCACGCTTTGCTTACAACTGGGCACTTAAAGAACAAATGACCGCCATAAAAATTAAAGGCTACCCTAAACATAAATTTCAACTTCGTAAAGATTTCGATATGCTTAAAAATCTCGAAGCCCCTTTTGTCCTCGAACTTTCGTCAAAAGTCACATCCCAAGCCGTACTAGATTTATGTGACGATATCGAAAAAAATATCTCAAATAATAAACCTTTACCTCGTTTTAAATCCGTACACCTCGCCAAAAAATCATTTTTCCACAGAGGCGATAAACTGTACTTTACAAAAGATCAAGTCAAACTCGAAAAAATAGGCTGGGTTTCCCTCGGCGAACACAATAGAATTCCAATCATCTCAGAATACATTAATCCCCGCATTACCCACGAAGGAAATCACTTCTACTTAACCGTCGGCTGTAAACTCCCCGATAAAAAACCTA
>DNGE01000108.1:0-510 GCA_003486705.1 Bacillota bacterium | reverse complement strand
AAAAAACTCAAACGGCTTCAACGAAAAGCTAAAAAACACTATAAAAACATGAAACTCAAAAACATAACAAAAAAATCTAAAAACCTTCTTAAACTCGAGAAAGAAATCACAAAACTCTTTCGCCGAATTTCAAACAAGCGAAAAAACAACATCCATCAAGCAACCAGCGCCATCATAAAAAAGAACCCACAACACATCGTCCTCGATGACCTACAAAGCAAATCACTACTCAAAAACAAACGCAACACACCTGCGGTCCTCGACTGCTCCTTTTCAACAATCCAACACCAGTTAAAATACAAAGCAGAACAAAACAACATCCCAATCACCATCGCAGACAAATACTATCCATCCTCACAAATCTGCAGCTCCTGCAAAAAACGAATCCCCCAACTACCACTTTCAGTTCGTACATTTAGCTGCCCCTACTGCAAACTCTCCCTAAACCGCGATCTAAACGCAGCCTACAACCTTAAAACACTCGCACCCCCACCACAAAATCCCTCCAAA
>DNGE01000071.1:5651-9335 GCA_003486705.1 Bacillota bacterium | reverse complement strand
CTATTAATGGATTTGGACGTATTGGACGTTTAGCGTTCCGTCAAATGTTTGATTCAGCGGAATTTGAAATCGTTGCAATCAATGACTTAACTAATGCGAAAACATTAGCTCACTTATTAAAATACGATTCAGCACAAGGATCTTGGAGAGCTGAAGACATCACTGCTGGAGCAGAATCAATTATCGTTGCTGGTAAAGAAATCAAAATCTATGCAGAGAAAAACCCTGCTGATTTGCCTTGGGGAGCTCTTGACGTTGATGTAGTAATCGAGTCAACTGGTTTCTTCGCTGACAAAACTAAAGCAGAAGCACACATCACAGCTGGTGCTAAAAAAGTTATCATTTCTGCACCTGCTACAGGAGATTTGAAAACTGTAGTATTCAACACTAACCATGATGTATTAGATGGTTCAGAAACTATCATTTCTGCAGCTTCTTGTACAACAAACTGCTTGGCTCCAATGGCTAAAGTATTAAACGATGCTTTCGGTATCGAATACGGTATGATGACTACAATTCATGCTTACACAAATGACCAAAACACATTGGACGGTCCTCATGCAAAAGGTGACTTACGTCGTGGACGTGCAGCTGCTGCATCAATCGTTCCTAACTCAACTGGAGCTGCAAAAGCTATCGGTTTAGTAATTCCTGAATTAAAAGGAAAATTAGACGGTGGAGCTCAACGTGTTCCTGTAATCACTGGTTCATTAACTGAATTAGTATGTACATTAGACAAAAACACTACTGCTGCTGAAATCAATGCTGCAATGCAAGCTGCTACTAACGAATCATTCGGATACACTGAAGATGAAATCGTATCTGCTGATACTATCGGATGCTCATTCGGATCATTATTCGATGGAACTCAAACAAAAGTTATGGAAGTTAACGGAGAGCAATTAGTTAAAGTTGCTTCTTGGTATGACAACGAAATGTCTTACACTAACCAATTAATCCGTACTTTAGGATACTTCGCTTCTTTAATTAAATAATTTAAGCGACCTTTTTAAAACCTACAGAAAAGTAATTTTCTGTAGGTTTTTTTAAAATATTGAACACAATATATTTTAGGCGGTGATATTATGAAGGTTGCATTACTTGCTGTTGGAAATGAAGTGTTGACTGGAAAGACAGTTAATACGAATGCTTCGTTTTTGGCGAAAGAAATAGAAGATATCGGCGGGAAGATTGTTCATCAACAAGTTGTCTTAGATGAGTTAGATGCCATCGCAGAGGGCTTAAAAACAGCGTATGAGCATGCTGATGTTGTGGTTACGATTGGAGGCCTTGGGCCAACGGTAGATGATTTAACGCGCGAAGGCGTGGCGCAGTATTTTAATGTGCCACTTATTTATGATGAAGAAGTCTATAAGGGTATTTGTTCTTATTTTGAAAAGATGAAGCGTGAAATTCCTCTTAATAATCAGCGTCAAGCTTATAAAATGGATGGGAGCTTGATTTTACAAAATAATAATGGGACGGCACCAGGTTTATTTTATGAGGCGGATGGTAAAGTGGTTATTTTATTACCGGGACCGCCAAGTGAATTGAAATCATTGTATTATGAAAGTGTACAGCCGTATTTCTTGGATCAGATCAAAGAACGTAAAATTAAACGTAGTTACCGCTTGTGCGGAATTGGTGAATCGTATGCGGAGGAAAAAATTATTCATTTATACGACAAATTCCCCCATTTGAATATTGCACCGTATTGTAGCATTGATTACGTGGATTATATTGTGAGTACGGTTGAGGAGCATGAAGACGAGTTACAAAGATTTGAAGACGTGTTTAAATCTATTTTGGGGGAGCATATTATCGGCTCGATTGAGACTGAGATAGATGATGAAATAGTAGCGTTACTTAAAGAAAAAAGTTTAACGATTGCAACGTCTGAAAGTTGTAGTGGTGGATTGTTGTCTTCAAGGCTTGTTAATGTCTCAGGCGCTTCTTCGGTCTTTTTAGAGGGTTTAGTGACGTATAGCTATGATTCTAAGATGTCGCGCTTAAACATCGACAGTAAGCGTTTAATGGCTTTTGGAGCGGTGTCGGAGGAAATTGCCCATGACATGGCGAAAAATTTAGCTGAAATGACTCATGCAGATGTTTCGGTTGGAGTGACGGGAATTGCCGGACCAAATGGTGGAACGGAATTAAAACCAGTTGGCCTTGTATATATTGCAATAAATGTGAAAAATAAAATGTTTATTGATTCTTACATTTTTAACGGAAATCGTGAGAAAATAAGACAGCGTACAGTCGCACAGACGCTTTATTTGCTATACAAGTACATAAAAGCGCTTTAATTGTTAATACTTAATACGGTAATGTTTGAATTTACTGTAAAAAAGCGTTAAAATAATATTGTGAAAAATTTTTTTTAAGGAGGACTCAGTCACATGAACAAAAAAACTGTTAAAGATGTTGAGTTAAATGGAAAGAAAGTCCTTGTACGTGTTGATTTCAACGTACCTATGAAAGATGGAAAAATTACTAACGATAACCGTATCGTAGCTGCATTACCTACAATTAAACATATTTTAGATAACGGTGGACGCGCTATCTTATTCTCTCACTTAGGGAAAATCAAATCTGAAGAAGATAAAGCTTCAAAATCATTACGTCCAGCTGCACAGCGTTTAGCTGAATTATTAGGAAAAGAAGTTAAATTCGTTCCTGAAACTCGTGGAGCTGAATTAGAAGCTGCAATTAACGAATTAAAAGACGGAGAAGTTTTAATGTTCGAAAACACTCGTTTCGAAGATTTAGACGGTAAAAAAGAATCTAAAAATGATGCTGACTTAGGTAAATACTGGGCTTCATTAGGAGATATCTTCGTAAATGACGCATTCGGTACGGCTCACCGTGCTCATGCTTCAAACGTTGGAATCTCAGCTAATGTTGAAGCTGTTGCTGGATTCTTATTAGAAAAAGAAATCGAGTTCATCGGTGGAGCAGTAGACAAACCTAACCGTCCAATGGTTGCGATCTTAGGTGGAGCTAAAGTTTCTGATAAAATCGGTGTAATTGAGAACTTATTAGACAAAGCTGACAAAGTATTAGTTGGTGGAGGAATGATGTTCACGTTCTTAAAAGCACAAGGTAAAAACATCGGTAAATCTTTATGTGAAGAAGACAAATTAGATTTAGCTAAAGCATTATTAGAAAAAGGTGGAGACAAATTAGTATTACCAGTTGATACTGTAGCTGCTAAAGGATTCTCTAACGATGCTGAGCACCGTGTTGTATCTGTTGATGAATTAGCAGATGATGAATTAGGATTAGACGTAGGACCTGCTACTGTTGAATTATTCTCTAACATCTTAAAAGATGCTAAAACTGTTGTATGGAATGGACCAATGGGTGTATTCGAAATGCCTAACTTCGCTAAAGGAACAATCGGTGTATGTGAAGCTATCGCAGGATTAGAAGGAGCTACTACTATTATCGGTGGTGGAGATTCAGCTGCTGCTGCAATGGAATTAGGATACGCTGACAAATTCTCTCACATCTCAACAGGTGGAGGAGCTTCTTTAGAGTATTTAGAAGGTAAAGACTTACCAGGTGTATCAGCTATCAACGCAAAATAATTAATATAAACTGAAAAAGGAATTCACCTTTTTGTGAATTCCTTTTTACAGACTAAATTTAAATAGAGGTGAATCTCATGAGAAAACCAAT
>DNGE01000071.1:4994-5332 GCA_003486705.1 Bacillota bacterium | reverse complement strand
GGTGCTCAAAACATGCACTTCGAAGCTAATGGAGCTTTCACTGGAGAAATCGCTCCAAACATGTTAACTGACTTAGGAGTAACTTACGTTGTTTTAGGACACTCTGAGCGTCGTGAAATGTTCAATGAAACTGATGAAACAGTTAACAAAAAAATGCACGCTGCATTTGCTAATGGATTAACTCCAATCATGTGCTGTGGTGAATCTTTAGAGCAACGCGAAAACGGAACAACTAACCAAGTTGTAGACGTACAAGTTGTTCGTGGATTAGAAGGATTATCAGTTGAGCAAGTTAAAGCTTCTGTTATCGCTTATGAGCCAATCTGGGCTATCGGAAC
>DNGE01000071.1:0-4691 GCA_003486705.1 Bacillota bacterium | reverse complement strand
ATCCAATACGGAGGATCTGTTAAACCTTCAACTGTTGCTGGTTTAATGGCTCAACCTGAAATCGATGGAGCTTTAGTTGGTGGAGCTTCTTTAGATGTTGAATCATTCTTAGGATTATTACAATTCTAATAAACATAAACTAATAAAAACCGCAATTCTCAGCGATGAGAATTGCGGTTTTTTTATTTCCAACTAGAGTAGTGAATAGGAAACTCAGATATATTACTTTGTTTCTAACAATGCTATTAAATCTTCAAAACTATTAATCTCATATGTTGGCTCAATGTCAGTATGGTTTTCAACTTGTTCAGGATTATACCAACACGTATCAATTCCAAAGTTAATCCCCCCTTGGATGTCTGAAGTTAAACTGTCACCTACCATAAGTACCTTGCTTTTATCAAGGACGTTTAAGAGGTTTAGGGTGTGGTCGAAAATGAGGGGATTTGGTTTAGATATGAGTATTTCCTCAGAAATAACGACTGTTTCGAAGTATTTTGCAATATCAGATTGTCGAATTCGTTTGGTTTGTACGGTTGTTAGTCCATTTGTGACGATGGCTAGTTTATGAGATTGATTTAGGTGTTTAACGAGTTCTAGACTGCCATCGTATAAGAATGAAGCATTTGCTAAATGTTCCATATAAGCATTAGCAAAGTCTGTTTCATTAAAGCTGACGTTTAAGGCATCTGATAATCGTTTGAAACGCTCGATTTTTAGTTTTTCTTGTGTAATCACTCCTTGCTCAAACTCTTTCCAAATAAGTGTGTTGATGTCTTGGTAAGTGTTTAAATGATATGTTTCATCATAATCAAAGTTAAACTGGATCATTGTGTTTTTAAAGGCTTCACGTTCCGATTTTTTGAAATCGTATAAGGTTTCATCTGCATCAAAAAGTATCACATCATATTTCATTTGTTTATCTCCTAGTTTTTGTAAGATTGTGTGTCATCGAGTTCATTATACTATATAAAAAGCGAATCGTTGTTTCAATTCGGAATTAAATGGCATCTAGTGTAGAGTTTTGACACAATTTTAATGGTGTCACCTGCAAAGAATTATTAAGATATGAGATTCAAAAAAACAAAACAAACCTAATTACCAATTTCGTCATAATTCGCCCAAGTCTGGTTAATAATATAACTAATGAATAATGGAATAAGAAGGTGCATCGTATGAAATTACAACCTAAAATATATTTATTTTGCATTAGTTTTATTGTGTTTACTGTGTTGTTATTATCGGGACAGAGTCTTTTTACGGAGGCCAAAAAACCTGATAACAAAGTAAGTTTACAAAAAAATATTCAAATAACAAATGAGATTCCGATGTTACCACTGGATTATGAATACGTGGATTGGCAAGACATTGCTCAAAGATATAACACGATGCTATTTGATTTTGAGCAATATGGTTTAGGTTTTATTGACCGTAGCTATTACAATACAGAAGGTGATGCTATTGGTTTAAAAAGTTATATTGGTGCTGATGCGGATATTTTACAGTCTCAGGCGATAAATGTGATGGGTGCGTTGCTGTCTGCTTATTTTGTAGAACCAACGTCTGTTGATAAAGGGACGCTCGATCAGTATGTTCAAATGTTGGATACGTATTATAACTTTGAAAATGGGGAAGGGATTTTATTAAATTTACCCGACGTGAATAGTACGGACCAATCGTTTTGGCAACAAATTTATCCGTCTATTTTGTATTTTATGTTAATGGATAAATACGAGTCGGACGCTGATTCTGAAGTAATTATGCAAAGTATCGCTGACCGTTGGTATGATATTGTGATGGAACTCGGTGGAAAAGAGGGGCAAGTTGATTTTGCCTACACAGGGTATAATTTTAAAGAAAACAAGCCTTATGATAATGGGGAGTGGATTGAACCGGATGCTGCAGCGGGAATTGCGTTGATTCAATATTTTGCCTATGAACGTTTTCAAGATACAAAATATATGCAAGCGACTCGACTTTGTATGAAGTATCTAGATGATTTTCAAAAAAATCCCGGTTATGATATTTTGTATTTATATTTACCGTATTTAGCAGCGCGTTTAAATGCGTTAGAAAAAGATAAATTTGATACGTCTAAATATATGGATTGGGTGTTTAACCAAACGGACGCCCATGAGCATTACGGAATGCTTCACAATAAATTTGGAATTGGTTTATTTGGCGATGCTAACTTGTACGGTGGAAGCGCAAAATCATTTGAAAGTATTGTGGCTTTAAGTGCCATTGTTCCGACCTTAAAATATGATCAACGTTTTGCTGTAGAAATTGGTCGATATATCTTACACGCAAGTAGTAATTTAAGATTGTTTTATCCGAATTATTTAGAACCTACGCAGCAGTCAGATTATGAGCTAGCCAATACGTATCAAAACGTCGTCCCATATGCCGAACTTCATCAAAATAACGAAGCGAGAAGCCCGTATGGATCAGGAGTTTCTAAGGTGTCATCGCAAACATCGAACCTATCCTTAGTAAGTGGATCGTTTTTAGGGTTGATTGGAGGCATGATACAAAAGACAGATGTGGATGCTATTTTACAAGTTAATTTAAATTTAAGTGATTATTACGTCGATCAAGAAGATAACGCACCTCATTACTTATTATTTAATCCATATGAGGAAGAAAAAACAGTGACCTATAATATTGAAGGTGATGGATTAGTTAGCTTATACGATACTGTCAGTCAGGAATTTGTAGCAGAGCAAGTAAAAGGAAACACTCAAATTAAAATGAATCCAATGCAAGCTGTTATTATTGTAGAACTTCCGGTATCTGAAGATAACTATGAAGTGAATATTCAAAAAGAAATTAGCTCACGCGTAAAAGGTATTGTCAGTGTGGCAACGAATATTGTTGGATTAAACGAATATGAACCGATATCACACGATACGCCGATTGAACTTGATATGAAATCAACAGGGGATACTAAAATAAAACATATTGAAATCTTTGTTGATAAGAAGAGTGTGTTTAAAAACGTGACGTATGCGCAACCGTACACACTAGATACAGAAAAGTTGTCGCATGGGTATCATATTTTGAGTGCAGAAGTCATTGGAAATGACGGAACGATTGATCGTAGCTACGCCCGTATTTTTATTCAAAAAAATGAAGAACCATATGTTTTAAATGGTTTACCTAAAGTATTGAGTGAATGGAGTTCGTATCAAGGTGGACGCATTGATTTTGCGAATGGTCAGTCATCTGTAAAAATAACGAATGAAACGTCAAATGCTACTTCAGGAGTTGTGAGTGCGCCATTTAAATTAAATTTAGCTCAGGTGCCACTTTTAAGTATTAATGTAGAGGATTATGCGAAGCCATGGTCAATGTTTATTCAAGATGTCCACACGCAAGAGAAGTTTTACTTAATTAAAGATAAACTATATGCAGGACCGATTATCCTTAATATGAACTATGAATTATTTAAAAACAATTCAGAAACATTCCAACTTAAAGGAGAGCATGAAGTTCAACTTGGAATTGAAGTGAGTCCTGATGGTGGATTTATTCAAACCAATCAATTACGAATCTTAGAAGAAGGATTACAACCGCTACAATATCGTGCGTGGAAGACTGCATTAACGACGAAGAAGTTATTAACGTGGCAAGTCCGCCCAAATAGCTTAGGTAAAATTAATTTCTATAAAGGATTAGCAGAGATTAAGAACTTAAGTAAAAACGGAAGTGGTGGTATTGTCACAAACTACTTTGCAATCGACTTCTCAAAAAATCCTGAACTTTCAATTAAAGTTAAAGAAGTGGATGAATTGTGGTCTGTGTACATGTATATTGAAAACGACACGCGCGGTTATTACTTACAACCCCCAACGAATGAAACAGGGACGTTCACGTATAAGTTGAATGATGTCCTAGAGGCTCAAAAACTAAATCCAAAAGAAATCAAAACTCAAAATGTGCAATTTTGGATTGTTAGTAATGGTGACTACGGAACCGTCACAAAAATGGATTATTTTAGACTAGCTTATCAAAAAAATTGGTTTGAACTAGCAGCAATCGGTGTTTTAGGATTAATCTCGATTATTGGGATTTGTGTCAATTTAAATAAAGAGTCGTAAGCAATAAAAAAAGCATGTTCGAAAGAACATGCTTTTTGCTTTATCAGATTGTTAATTCAACAACGTATTTATACTTATCTGAACGATAGTAAGTTGTCGTATACTCGACGTTGCGGTTGTATTGATCCTGACTAATACGCGTGCGTTTTAGCACCGCGTCATTAAGTGGAATTTCTAATGCCACGCTGATTTCTTCATTTGAAAGCATGGCTTCAATGTATTCTTCTGCTTTCGAAATTTGAATATTTTGTTGCAATAATAATTGATAAAGTGATCCATATTGATCGGCGTCAAACGGTAGGTTCAATATAGCGGGTACGTACGAGATTGTGTACATAATAATATCGTTATTAACCATACGAATACGACTAATTCTTAATACCTTTTGGTCAGGCTCAATATTTAATGCAGATGCGACTGTTGTGTCAGGTGTGATTAATGAAATATTGATTTGTTTATTTTTAAGGACATAGCCTTGTTCTTGCATTTTTTGTGTAAAACTTTTAACGGTTGATAAGCGGTCGGCGATGGCGTTTGATAAGACAACTGTTCCTTTTCCGCGTCCGCGTTCTTTTTTTAATAAGCCTTCAT
>DNGE01000042.1:7891-8339 GCA_003486705.1 Bacillota bacterium | reverse complement strand
AAACAGATGATTCAGAAACAGAAACGCCACAAACAGATAACTCAGAAACACAAAACCCTGAAACAGGTTTAACCTCAGCACCAGCCTTAGGATTTGGAGGATTCTTACTTTCAATCGGTACAGCCTTAGGAGTGTTAAATAAAAGAAGAAAGAAATAAATAAAAAGAGAATACCACGCAACGAGGCTAATCAGGTCAGGTGATTAGTCTCGTATTTTTTTGTTAAAATATGGCGAAATTTATTGCAAGAATATTTCAATGCATGTAAAATAATCAAGTATCTAAATTTTGGATGTAGACGAAAGTTTATTATCATGTTTAAAGATACGAATATAAATTTTAATACACGTAGTCATTATTTACAGGAGGGCGACTAAGATGAAAAAAATGCTTTTAGGGTTTGCAGCTTTATTCATGACATTTACATTAGCTGCATGTTCAACAAACGA
>DNGE01000042.1:0-7578 GCA_003486705.1 Bacillota bacterium | reverse complement strand
GATAAGGGATTCTTTGAAGACGCTGGTGTAGACGTGAAAATTGAATACTTCACTGCAGCTAAAGATCGTGATGCAGCATTAACAGCTGGAGAGTTAGATGGTGTTTTATGTGACGAGGTAGCTATTTCAATTTACCAAAACTCAGATATCGATATGCAAATTATTTCAGTAACAGATGGATTCTGGATATTAGTAGCAAGTAAAGATTCAGGAATTCAATCAATGGCAGATTTAGAAGGTAAAAAAGTTGGATTATCAGAAAATACAATGATTGAATATTTAGTAGATGATATGGTAACGAGCAGTGGGTTAGCTGTTGAAGATATTGAGAAAGTAGCAATTCCTTCAATGCCAACACGTTTAGAAATGTTACGTAATAACCAAATTGATGCAGCCTTATTACCAGCACCATTTAATGATGTGGCTATTGCAGACGGTGGGTTAGAAATCATTAAAGTCGATAATACAGAGGCTAACATTGCGGTATTAGGGATGTTAAAAGAAGCTATTACAAATAAATCAGCTGAAGTAAAAGCTTATGTAGAAGCTTATAATAAAGCCGTAGAATATATTAATTCAACAGACATTTCGGAATACGAAGATATTATTATTAAAACAGTTGGATATTCAGAAGATATGCGTGGAAACATTACATTACCAACATACCGTAAAGCTGAGTTACCACCAGTTGAAGCAGTAAACAAAGTCATGGACTGGGCTAAAAACAAAGGTTTATTAACAAAAGATATTAGTGGAACTGATGTGTTACACGAAGTAGAATAATATTAATATAAAGGTGATAGAACACAAATTTCTATCACCTTTTTTATATATTTAGTTGACCTTTTAGGGTGGGGCGCATACAATATTAATATGAATATATGAATAACCATTCATATGAGAGGGGTGTCGTGAGAGTATGGAAAAAGTAGATTTAATATTAAAAGGTCTTGACTGTGCTAATTGCTCAAATAAAATTGAGTTTCAAGTGAACCAACTAACCGAAGTTTCAGAAGCAAATCTAAACTTCACAACAAGCACGCTTTCAATGCGTTTAAACGAGGGGACAAATCAAGAGGAACTGATAGCGCGTGTGAAGCACATTGTAAATAAACTAGAGCCGCATGTTGTAGTAGAACTTAAAACCAATCAAAGGATAGAGAAATCCATTTCAAACTGTGAAGACGGCTGTTGTTCGAATCAACACGTTGGGCACACACATAAAGAGGAAAAACAGCCTAGTAGGTTTAACCACGTTGTATCATTTGTAAAACAAAACGTCGGATTATTAATTGGGATCATATTAATGAGTGTGGCGTCTTTTATAACGCAGGAGCAAATCCAGTTTATAATGTATCTTATTGCTTATTTATTTGTAGGAAAAGATGTCTTATTAATAGCAATTAAAAATTTGACACGCGGGCTTGTGTTTGATGAAAATTTTCTAATGGCTATTGCAACAATTGGTGCATTTCTTATTGGGGAATACCCAGAAGCGATTGCCGTAATGGTTTTCTATGAAATTGGTGAATTATTTCAAAGTTATGCCGTTAATCATTCGCGTAAGTCAATTAGCTCATTGCTCGATATTAAAGCAACGTATGCAAATCTTATAAGCGGGAATGATATTGTGCAAATAGCACCAGAGTTAGTGAAGCTTAACGATGTTATCGTGGTGAAACCGGGTGAACGTGTACCACTTGATGGGGAAGTGATTGAGGGAGCTTCTTATGTTGATACATCAGCACTAACAGGAGAATCGGTTCCACGTCAAATCAGTGTCGGTGATGAAATTTTAGCGGGATGCTTAAATACAAATGCATTATTAAAAGTAAAAGTGTCAAAATCGTATGAAGATTCAACGGTTTCACGAATCTTAGAATTAGTTGAAAATGCATCAAGTAAGAAGGCACCGACTGAAAAGTTTATGACGAAAGTGGCGAGAGTTTACACGCCAATTGTTGTGGCTTTAGCGCTCTGTATTGCAATATTACCACCTCTATTATATGGTGAATTGCTAACAGATTGGATCTACCGTGCTTGCATCTTCTTAGTTGTTTCATGTCCATGTGCGATTGTTGTTTCCATTCCATTAGGATTTTTCGCAGGACTTGGTGGGGCTTCTAAAAAAGGTGTTTTAATTAAAGGTGGAAATTATTTAGAGGGATTAAACAATGTTGAAACGGTTGTCTTTGATAAAACGGGGACGTTAACAAAAGGTGTGTTTAAGTTAACAGAGATTCAAAGTGAAGACATGAGTGCAGAGGATTTCTTAAAATATGCAGCTTACGCAGAAAGTCAATCAACACATCCAATTGCAAAATCAATTGTCAATGAGTATGGTTTAACGATAGATGTGGATAACTTAAAAGGTTATGAAGAACTTGCAGGTCATGGTATTAAAGCGATGGTGTTTAATGCAGAGGTGTTGGTAGGGAATGAAAAGTTAATGCAATCCATTGGTTTATCAGTCCCAAAACCAAATGTTTTAGGGTCGATTGTTTATATGAGTATAAACGGGGAATACAAAGGCTATTTAGTTATTTCAGATGAGTTAAAGGAAAACTCAAAAGAAGCCATTTCTACTTTAAAAGCATTAGGCGTTAAAAAAGTCGTGATGTTAACTGGAGATATTCAAGCTTCGGCTGATTTCGTTGCCAATGAATTGGGCATTGATGAAGTGTATGCGGAGCTATTACCTCATCAAAAAGTTGAATATGTTGAACAATTACTCGAGCGTCAACAAAGTGGAAAATTAGTCTTTGTGGGAGACGGAATGAATGATGCGCCCGTGCTTGCTCGTGCTGATATTGGGGTAGCAATGGGAGGCATCGGTTCTGATGCAGCGATTGAAGCCGCTGATGTGGTACTGATGCAAGATGATCCACAAAGCTTAGTGGAAGGGATTAAAAAAGCCAAACAAACGAATACGTTACTTTGGCAAAACATTATTTTTGCATTAGGGATTAAGATTTTAGTGATGGGGCTTGGTGCATTTGGCATTGCTTCAATGTGGGAAGCTGTATTTGCTGACGTTGGGGTTACTATTATAGCTGTTTTAAACAGCACACGTGGACTTAGAAAATAGGAGCTTAGCTCCTATTTTTTTGTCTATTAAGATAAGAAAAAGGCGAGTCCGTTGACTGTTATAGTCAACGATGGTATAAATTGGTTGACTATATGGGTCAAAAACGGGTTTTGACCGTTTTGGTCGGCGTTTTTTTAACCAATTTGACCATAAGGGTCAATAAAAGGGGGGCAATTTCGATGAACGAGAAGTTTTTCAATTTACCACTACAAAAGCAATACCGTATATTAAATGCAGCAATGAAAGAGTTCGTTGTCAAAGGATATCAAAGTGCATCAACTAATGAAATTGTAAAAGAAGCTCAGATTTCTAAAGGCTTATTATTTCATTATTTTGAAAATAAAAAACAGCTATTTTTATATTTATGTGAATACTGCGTTGATTTAGCATTGGAGCAATTTTATAAAAAATCGATTTTTACGGAAGGTGATTTATTTCTTCGCATAAAAGAGATGACACTATTAAAAATTGGACTCATGGATCAGCATCCTGATTTATTTAACTTTCTAACGATGGCATTTAATGAAAATCATGAGGATGTCTCAACAGAGCTTAAGGAAAAGTTAGTGAAAGCTTCTGAATCAGGTTATCAACAGTTATTTCGTCATATTGATTACTCAAAGTTTAAAGATGAGTTAGATATGCAAATGATGATTAATATGATGATGTGGACATATCAAGGATTTTCTGAGGTTGAATTAATGAATTTAAAAGAATGTGAAGATGTTCAAGAGACATATTATCGCATCTTTAAAGACATCGATAAATATACTAACATGATGAGACTTATGTTTTACAAATAAGAGCTAAGCTTATGAAGCTAGAGTGCTACTCATTATTTGCAGTGGGTTATTATTTGTTCAACCTATCGTTATGGCACTTGGTATTTTGATTGCAGTACTCACCGCTCAAATAAAAAATATTTTGTCTGTTTCAATAGGAGTAGTATTTGGATTTTTTTGTGATTAGAATGGTTGGTTCTTTATTCGGAGTCTTGGCATTGTGTTTTTAGTTTTTGTTGGCATGATGAAGTATGATGCAACAACTGCCGCTGATGCTTCTTTAAATGAGATTATCATGCAACTACCCATCATTATGGGAACAGGAAGAGTTAATTTATCAAAGACAAGTGGCTGTTATGGTATTTTATATTTATACCCTGCGCTCCTATTGTTAGGAGCAAACATCTTAACCAAAGAAGAAATAGATAAAATATCAGAATTTTTATATGTTAAACAAATCTCACGTCAACAGATTTTAACGAATAAACTATTAGTAGCGTTAACGAATGTCTGTATTTTCATGCTTGTCACGGATCTGTCATCACTGATGGCCATTCAGTTATTTGGTCGTGGGGAAAGTTTTACACAAGATGTTAATTTATTAATGATTGGTTTAACCTTAATTGAAATCCTCTTTTTAAGTATTTGTTTTTGCTTAGGGGCAACCCTAAAAAAACCAAAGCTAGCCTCATCTGTTACAACGTCAATTATCTTAATTACATTTATGCTATCCATGGCCATCGATATGGTTAAAGCACTAGATTATCCCCCTTTAAATATTTTGATGCGAAAGAAATAATGGGGGTTAGCCTTAATCTGTTATATAATCCTGTCGATTTTAATCAGATTATCACTTCTTTTTATTGCCTATCAGACATATCCGAAACGGGACTTATCAATTTAATGAGACAAAAAGCGCATAATTTAAACATAACTTACCATCTTAAGAAAATCTTAACAATTTTATTATACAAATCTTAAGAAATTTAGCTTACAATAAAAGAGAAATAAAAAATCTGTTGTGGAATAAGATATAAGTTGATAATTAATTGACATTTGCATGATATAAAATTATTGCTAGCTAGAACAAAATAAAAAATATGATTGCATTTGAATTTCTTAAGAGTGCTATGGTAGCTCAAACTCAAGGGGATTTGTTAATAACCGATATATTCTGTAAGCTTTAACCACCAATCAGTTATGAAACAATGGATATTAAGAATATGGACTATCATATATGTTTAGTTCCACCAATACATACGGTAAATAGCTTAAGAATTTGTTAAGGTTTTATAAGGAGGATAATTATGAATAAGTATACAAAAAGGTTGTTAGGAATTGCATTCTTTTTGGCAGTCTTTTTATTAACACTATATTCTATTTTTAAAGATCAATCATTGTCTTCATTAATTAGCACCTTTAAAAATGTTGATCCGCTTTATTTAGTTATCGGATCGATAATGATGATACTTTTTATTTATTGTGATGCATTAAAATTAAAAATTACCTTGCATGCGTTAAATCAAAAAACCTCAATCATAAAAACAATGGGCTATGCATTTATTGGATTTTATTTTAATGCCATTACCCCATCTTCTTCCGGAGGACAAGTGGCGCAAGTTTATTATATGAATAAAGATGATATAAACGTTTCACATTCATCGCTCACCTTACTAGTAACAACGATTGTTTATCAAGTGACAATCATTTTTTATGCCATTTTAATGTATTGTACGAATTACTTATTTGTATCTGAAAATTTAAGTGAATTAAATTGGGTTTTATATACCTCACTTGTATTAAATATCTTAGTCGTTGGGTGTTTGATTTCACTTATGTTTTCAAAAAAATTTATTCGAACATTATTTTTTGGACTTATTAACCTTTTATGTAAAATTAGACTTATTAAAGATCAGTATCGCGCTAAAAGTAAAGTGTTAAATCTCTTAGATGAGTATAATCAAAGTGCAAATTACATCAAGAAACATCCTAAAGTTGTTTTAAGAGTCTTCTTCGTAACGTTTGTACAATTAACCATTCTGTTTATGATTCCATATTTAGTGTATCGTTCATTTTCATTAAGTGATCACACGTCATTTCAAATCATCACGATGCAATCACTACTAACATTAGCCATTACGGTATTACCATTACCGGGTGGAATGGGTGCATCTGAGAATGCCTTCTTAATTATGTTTAGATTATTTTACACCTCAAGTTTATTAATACCAGCGATGTTAATCAGCCGCTTTATTAGTTTTTACGGTCTATTATTTGTCAGTGGAATTGTAACTGTCATTGTTCACTTCTTAGGAGCCAATAAGAAAGTGAAATTGAGTTGTAATAAGATAAGCAAAAAAGATTTAGGTCGCCATTAAAAAAAAGTTGTAAGTTCACTTACAACTTTTTTTGTGCCATTTATTAATTATAAGAACATGCCCACAATGGCACCTGTTGTTAACGTAGCAATCGTTCCAGCGAATAAAGCACGCATCCCAAGTTTTGTAACTTCTTTTTTTCGAGACGGTGCAAAAGATGAAAATCCACCAATTTGAATACCAATCGTTGAAATGTTAGCAAAGTTACATAATACAACAGATAAGATTCCGATTGTACGTGGAGATAACGTATCTAAATATTGAACTAATTCGCTATAGGCAAAAAATTCATTGATAGCAAATTTAGATCCAACAAGTGAGGCAAATGTAAAGATTTCATTTGAAGGGATATTAAATAAGAAACCAAATGGATAAAAGACATATCCTAACAAGGTGGAAATACTAGTTCCGAATAAACCTAAGAATGCATTCACCAAAGCAATTAAACCGATAAAAGCAATTAACATGGCACCAACATTTAAGGCAAGCGATAAACCATTTGCTGTTCCTTCTGAAATAGCTTCAAAAATACTTTCACTTTCTGCTCTGTTTAATTCAATCTCCTTTGTTTGAGATTCTTCTGTTTCTGGAATTAAGACTTTGGCAATCATTAAACAACTAAACGGAACCGTAAAGACAGCAATGAGTAAGTATTTCATATCAATTCCCATCATGGCATATCCAGCGAGGATGGCAGCCGATGCTGAACCAAATCCCGCAGCCATTACTGCAAATAGTTCAGATCGAGTGAGTTTAGCTAAAAATGGCTTGATAACTAACGGTGCTTCCGTTCCACCTAAAAATGAGTTTGCAACAGCAGAAAAAGTTTCAGCACCAGTTGTACCCATCAGGAAAGAGATTGATCGCCCAATGTATTTAATTAAAAAAGGAATAATGCGTAAATAGTATAAGACTGAAATAAGTGCCGATGTGAAAATAATGAGCGCAAGGACGTTAATTCCAAACACATAGTTATCAGAAATTCCACCAAAAACAAATTCGACCCCTTCCATTCCTAGTTGAATAATGTGATTAACGAAATTACTTAGCGTCTCAAGAATAGTTTGTCCAATCGGAATTTTAATGACAAAAAAGATAAGTACGACTTGCATTAAAATACCAGCAATAATGGTTTGGAACTTCACAGCTTTTTTATTTTCTGAAAATAAATAAGCAATCCCAACTAAAACAATGAGCGATAAAATCCCAAAAAGAATATTCATTCTAAAAATCCTCTCTAAATTAAATTTATCTTTTCTAGTTTTAGTTATTCTTAAGAAATCATGTATGAGCGATGTGAAAAACTAAATTAGATTTGCTAAGAATAAGG
>DNGE01000141.1 GCA_003486705.1 Bacillota bacterium | reverse complement strand
CAATAGACTAATTTTTGATAACAACATCCGTTACTGGATTAACTTCAGTCGTAACATTTAGTTTTTTACTGCTTTTAATATAACTTTAAACAAATAGAAGTGTTTCATAAATAGACTTTATACATGACATAATCTTTGTTGCTTTCTCAACATTGATTATGAAATAACTTTGTGTATTTCTTTTTAATTGCCTTCAAACAAAATAATAATTTAAAAAAAGTGTATTTTAATAACAACCTTCGTTGATTGGACAACGTTAGTTAAGTTTTATTGATAGACTATATCGTTATGAGTTTTTGGCTTTTAACTCTTTGTTTTCAAACAAGTTGAACTTCCTTTATAAGTAACTTTTTACCATGAGCGATTGGTCTAATACGATTAGTTTTTAACTCGATTTTTTGTTTTAGCTCATGGTCATTTAAACGATAGGCTCGTTTGTTAAATAATTTTTTCATTCTAGATGAAGTGATTTTAAATGTTTACCTTTAATTCTTAGCCTGATATACATGCTAGCTAGTAATAGAAGTTTTGGGTTCTGCAGTGGTTCAATATTACGCTTGGATTAAGTTTAATTGAACAATCCACGTTTAACCTTTAAAAAATTTTTATATCTATTGTTTTTAAAATATTTATGTATTATGAACTGTAACGTCATGATTATCAAACGTTGCAACTTAACAAGACTTAGCTAGCTATCCTAAACCTTTCATCTTGTTGCTTTTACGATAAGTCAGATATGGTGCCGTTACAAGATTTTTTACATATTAATACTCCTCACGTGCGGTAAATCGATCTCCCTGTTAGCTTGCGCGAAGCTAAGTATCTCTGATGAAATCTACCGTCGGCACAACTTGCTCACCCGATATCACATCTAATGCAAAGCCTTTGGTTTTTTGCAACCACTTTAGAGGTATTGATGAAAGTCTAATTCTGACTTTCTCGTTTTGAATGGCTAAACGCGACTCACCGTGTTCTATACATTCCACCTCATAATGGTCGAAAACTTTGACTCCATCTAAATTAGCTGTGATTTTAATCACCACATTCTCAGGCGAAACACGCTGTAACTGTTCGGAACTAAAGATTGCGAAGTATGTTCCTGGTTTAATTTTAGAACCAACGCCATAACCTTTTTTATCTTCATCATACATATACTCAAGCCATGTTTTATTTTTTGACTTTAAAACATCACCCGTGCGTTGATCGATGGCATCAATTATTAGGTTATCACGTGATAATAGAGATAAATTTAATGACTTATCGATCACAAAACTTACTTTAATTTGACCTAGGACATGATTTTTCACTTCGACTTCTGATACTTGAACATGACTTATCACGTCTTGTGTCAGACAATCTTCATCTTTTACTGTTACTAACTGTTTGTAAGCAATTGAGCTTAACGTGTTCATTTTCTTAACGGTTGGTTTGCTTAATTCTTCATTGGATTCAACCATCTCATTAACGCGATACGTTGTCACACCAGATAAAGTTGCTGATGCATTGACCTGGTCGTCATCACACATAATGAGAGCGCCTTTTGCTGTTTGCGCTTTAATTTGAGTTACACATTGATTGACTTTTAAATAGCCCGATACATGTAGACCCGATGTTTTAATTTCCCCCGTTTTCGGATGATGGCCACACACAACCGACACACCTGTTGCATTCCCATCAACACATAAGTTGTGAACGTACACATCCGATGCATTAATCGATAATCCAACTTGATGGTAAAAATGAGCCGTTGCTTGCCCAATAAGAGTGACATTTTCTAAACGTACTCCCATTGCTTCATACACATAGACTGCTGCACGATCAGCATTTTGAATCACGACATGGTTTAATAATACGTTGCTTCCTGTAATTGTTAAGGCGTTTGATTTTAAGCGGCCTTTTCTTTTGACAGCCTCAATCACAACATTTTCTAATTCAATGTGGCGCCCTGAAATATTTAAGCACATTCCATAATCGTTACAAGACGGAACATAAATACAATGTCCGTGTCCAAAAATCTGCATGCCATCTACGGCCAAATCAATCACTTGATTCATACGGTTAGACAAATCAATTGAATCATGTAAATGAATTTGATTAATTTGATGACTAACAATAGCTGCTAAAAATTCTTCCTCATTCTTTACTGTTACAATTGACACACGACCGTCTTCCTCAAGCGCCACATGGCTATTAGCAGTCGCCTCCCCTATGGTGTCCATTGGATTCGCACTTGAATTCCTATCCGATTTTACAACTTCATCAGAAGTAAAATCATACTCACTCTTAGAATCAGTCAACTGCGACCATGTGGAAAACAAATTGTTTCGTTTTTCCACTTGAATCACCTCAATTAAGAAATTAAAAGCATACACACGGTCATACCTAAAACCATTATTTCATAAGACAAATCGTCTCAAGAAATTATCATTAAGTCTCACGTGTCATTCTTTTTATTTCGACTGTGTTCTATATAAGTGAAATAGTTTAAGTTTGAAGGATATTCTAGTCAAGCTCATGATTGACAGTCCTTCTCATTTAATTCTATTTGGAACTTATAAAGTACCACTCTATTATATAAAATTTTAATGTTTAAAAATATAGAAAAATGTATAAAAATTAACTTTTTTGTAGCATTTTAACACTCTATCCATTTTATCGTTCAAAGTCGACAAATTTCACGAATAAAATGGCTTAATCCTCTAGTCTAGTTTGGATAAAAGGTTGGTTGCAACTGGATTTTTCTTGCATAGAAGACTAAAATATATTTTCTCAATGTCGTCATTTTAACTAAAAAGATTTACCTTACTACGAAGTTGTGGTAATATTTAGTAAATATTTATTTTAAGGGGAGTCTACTATGAAAATTAACCAAACTCATCAGCCGCAAAAAGTTGATACCTTACCGACTTTTGAGTTATCAGCAAGTCATTTGAGATGCCTGCTTTTTCCTTCTATCTTAATGCTTTTAATTGCAATCATTTGCTTTATGAATATTGTAGCCATTGCACGGTTATTATTTATTATTAGTCTTATCTTTGTCTATCCAATGTTATTTTTTATCCAAGGCGGGATCGCCTATTTAACAAAATCTAGCCATATCCTCGCATTGGGTACCTCGTTAATCACGTACATTTTAATTACGATTTTCTTTTTAAATGATTCCGGCCTTATTTATGTTATCTATTATGCGATAACTTATTTCTTTGGATTTGTTGCTGCTTACTTATTTCATCACCAAAAAGTACGTTAAAAGGACGTTTCCGTGTGGAAACGTCCTTTTATTTTATCCAATTCGCATTGACTGTGATTTGCTTATGTGAAAATGTACAGACACCCTCGTCCTTAAGCGATGCTAACAGACGACTAAACGTCTCGCGTCTCACACTTAACAGCTCTGCCATTTCTTGTTTTGTAATCGGTAATTCAATCACGACTTCTTCACCCACTAACCTACCGTGAGTTTTTGCAAACATTTTGACCAATTTTCTAAAACGTTCCAATGCCCCAACAAAGACTTGATCGGTTAGCAACTGTTGTAAGTTTTCAAGCCGCTGATTCAAATGGGCAAACCAAGTCATTGTCGCTTGTTCACTTGCTAAAATAGCGGCTTGCAACGTGTCAATCGGAATGGCTATGACTTCACACGGCTCAACGGCAATCCCGCTTGCAATATAATAATGGGGCGGATTAAATAATACATTTAGCGCGACAAATTGTCCCGCATGATAAATCGAAAAGATTTTATCGATGCCATCTTCTGACGTTTTCACAATTTTTAACGTCCCTGATTTAACATAATACACATAACTTCCAACATGGCCTTGTAAAAACAAGATATCTCCTTTTGATAGTGATACATCTTGGCTTCGTTTGTGCAACAAGGATAAATCACGACAATCAAAATATTTAAATAGTTCGTGCTCAAACATACAAGGTCACCTCTAGATTTTTATATACGATTAGTTTAAAAGTTTTAACCAATGAAAACAACTCAAACACTCATCTATTTTTGATCTGCTGGATATATTAATCCAAATTGCTTGCGACACTCATCTAAGATAGACATTAACTCGTATGAAAATTGTTTTGAATTAATCCTTGATTCCGTGCAGCCATTTAACAAGCAAGAAATAAATTCATTCACTTCATAAACCATGTCTTCTTTTTCTTGTGGTAGTGAAATAGTCTCAACCTCTCCATTGCGATAAATAATCTTCACATCGTTCATTTCGTTCATTTTATTAATGATGATACTTCCATTTTCACCTTGGATTTCACTAGGAAGATAAGAATTTGAGATTTTTGAGTAAATGGTTGTTGCCTCAAATTCTTTATAGTTACAACTAATTGACCCTTTTCCGTCAACGCCACTTTCTAACAAATAGGCACTCGCCTTAATATGTTGAGGTAATCCAAATAATTGAACCATTGGTGCGAGTGTATAAACCCCAATATCGACTAGTGCCCCATTAGATAATTCAGGTTTAAACGCGTTAAGAACGGTTCCTGCTTTGTAAGCATCGTAACGTGATGAGTATTGACAAAAACTTGCAAAGTAATGACGAATCGTTCCTATTTTATGTAAGTTATCTTTAATGACTTGAAAGTTTGGCAACAGCGTTGTTTTCATGGCTTCCATTAGTAGCACATTGTGCTTTTTTGCCGCTTCAAACATAGCAGTTACTTCTGATAAATTAGACGCGAGTGGTTTTTCGCATATAACATGTTTACCATTTTCTATAAATAGGATTGCCTGCTCTGCGTGACATACATTAGGTGAAGCAATATAAATGGCGTCAATGACATCACTACTTCCAAATTCTAATAAGTCTGTAAACACATGTTCAACGCCATATTTATTAGCAAACTCACGGCCACGCTCCTCCGTTCTCGAATACACTGCCGTGAATTCAAAATGAGGATTCAACTTTGCTGCTGCTAAAAATCGATCGGTAATATTATTTGTTCCAACGACACCAAAACGAATGTTTCGACTCATTGTATCCCTCCTTAAACGTTCAATATCTTAAAAAGCGCCAAAAGATGAGGCGCTATACTGTTATTTCATAAGTTTTTTTACCCAACTCAAACGGTTCTCGTACGGTGGATAGACGAGTTTGAGATCAAATTTTGTTGATTTTTTGACAACAGCCTTTTCGTAAGTGAACGTTTTAAAACTGTAATGTCCATGATAGCGGCCCATCCCAGAGTTACCAACACCACCAAATGGTAAGTAAGCTGAAGCAACGTGCGTAATCGTATCGTTAATACAGCCACCACCAAACGAATATCTCTGCATGATTTCTTCTGCGTACTTCTTATTTTCTGTGAACACATATAATGCTAATGGGTTTTCATACTTCGTTAAATAACGATCTATATCTGCTTGTGTTGAGTACTTGATAACTGGCATTAACGGACCAAATAGCTCATCTTTCATAACTTCATCTTCCGCTGTGACATTAGCAAGAATTGTCGGGGAAATATAGCGCTCATCCATCAACACATCGCCACCAAATACAATTTTCGCTTCATCTACTTTTAAAATATTCGCTAAACGTTGCATATGTCTTTGGTTTACAATGCGACCATAATCTTTGTTCTTTTCAATATCAGTCCCATAAAATTGCACAATCTCTTGCTTCATTTTCTCAATAAATTCATCATGAATATGCTCATGAACTAAAATATAATCAGGTGCTACACACGTTTGACCGCAGTTTGAGAATTTTCCCCACGCAATACGCTTCACCGCTAAATCAAGTTTTGCAGACGATTCCACAATGACCGGTGATTTACCACCTAATTCTAATGTCACAGGTGTCAAATACTGACTCGCCTTCTCCATCACAATCTTTCCGACATTAACACTTCCCGTAAAGAAAATATAATCAAAGTTTAAATCCAGCAAGGCACTGTTTACAAGATAGTCTCCTAACACGACTGCTACATAACGTTCATCAAATGTTTCTGTAATAATTTTTTTTACTACCTGCTCAATGTTAGGGGTATACTCAGAAGGTTTAATCACAGCTGTATTTCCACCTGCAATCGCTCCAATTAGTGGTTCAATTAGTAGCTGAAACGGATAATTATACGGCCCAATAATTAAAACAGCACCGTACGCACTCGGATAAATAGATGACTTTCCTGGAAGTTGTGCCATATCATTTTTGACTGAACGCACTTTTGCCCACTTTTTAATGTGCTTCAACGTATGCGAAATTGTACTATAGATAAAGCCAATTTCAGTCGTGTACGCTTCAAATTCTGACTTCCCTAAATCCTTTTGTAACGCTACTACGATTTCTTGCTCATATTTTTTTATATTTAATTTCAAGCGTTTTAACGCCTCAATTCGCTGCTCTAAACGAATCCCCCCTTGATCTTTGCGATACTTTTTCTGACTTAATAATAAATCCTCATACTGATTCATCCACATGCTCCTCTCATTTACCTTACGTTTGAGGCTATTTGCGTTTCCCCATAGCCTTATAATGAAATGACATCACATAATAAGATGTCTACTTCTTTAAAACAAATCTATACTCATTGCTAAATTAGTTGTTTTATTTCATTGGTTGCGTTTACATCACTCAACTCACCCGTTGGTTTTTAACTATAAGGACGTATACTCATTTTACCATCAATCCTTCGTTTTCGTAACTCATTCACATACAATCTTTTGATTCATTCCTAATGTGGCTAACCGTACTTTAAGACGCTACCGTTCTAAACGGCAAGTCGCCCTTTTTTACGTCTTTTTGCTAAACTTGTACGGGATAACCGCCATTT
>DNGE01000082.1:7037-10640 GCA_003486705.1 Bacillota bacterium | reverse complement strand
GATGTAAAAAAAGCGAAAAAAAACTTGAAAATAAATTTTAGCTATGATATATTTAATACCTGGAAATAATACGTTATTTCCTACTCCAAATAGTTAATATTTACTTGTATAATTGTTAAGATATGGTTAACTAGTTTCTACCCACGACCGTAAATCAGTGGACTACAGGTGAAGATTGTATGTCCTCATCAGACAAACTCTTTTTACTTGTAGAACATCGAAATGGCCTTCGATGTTCTTTTAACTATTAAACCTTAAATATAGTAACCTATAAACTTATGTTTATAGGTTTTTTTTATATTATCACACTGAAAACGTGAAAAAATTACCATCATGTGTTAAAATTGTTTAAGCATATTCCATAGCAAAAACAGTCGAAACATGGAGAGAAGAATGGATAAAATATTAGTTATTAATGCTAGCCCTAAAGGGAGAGCTAGCGGAACACTTAAAGTTACAAATGCCTTTTTAGCTGGGTTTAAATTAATAAATGAAAATGTAAAAATCGAATATTCACATTTATCAGAGTTAAACATTTCGCATTGTGAAGCTTGTCAAACTTGCTTTCACACAACACCTGGTGTTTGTCACATCGTAGATGACATGACATCATTATTACGCAAGTATTCGAAAGCTGATTATATTATTTTAAGCTTTCCTCTACATAATTACGGAGTAGGGTCCTATCTAGAAAAATTCCTAGAACGTCTTGAACCACTTCTACGTTTCACAACACATTCAGAAACAGAAGATACCATTACGCTAGATCGAAACTATACGAGGACCGCATCAAATAATTTCATCATGATTAGTACATCAGGTTCAACCAATATTACGAGTAGCTATAAATCGGTAGTAGAACGTTTTAATATAAGTTTTGATGGTCAAGCAACCACGTTGTTTTTCCCAAACACAAAATATCATTATGCTAATGATCAGACAAGTGGGGTAGAATTTTTAAAAGTGATTGAGTGGGCGGGACAAGATTTTGCAAAAGTAGGTTATATTTCAAGTGAAATAAATAAATTACTCAATCAATTTAGAAGTTGTACATCAGAAAAACTAATTGTTTCAAAAGAAGTAGCCTCACAATATTTTTGGTTGGATGCGAAACAACACCCGATAAAATTAGTTGGGCTTGGGAAATTAAATCAATCATTAAAATATTATAACAGTGATCTTTTAGCACATATAAATAAAATACTGCAACTTCAATTTACAGATATCAATGAAATGTATCAGTTAACCTTTGAAAAAGAAACTTTTACAATTGTTCCAAAAGGAAAAGAATCTGCTGATTGTTTAATTGAAACAACGTATGAGACATGGAATGAGTTACTTACTGGTAAAGTAGATTTACTAACAACGATTTTATCTGACAATCTAAAATTTACAGGTGATCAAAATATTTTACATGCACTAGATAATGGCTTATTATTTACTCCATCAAAAAAACGGAAAGACATGAGTTTATATTTATCTAATGGGAGAAATAAATATTGGATCGAAAATCGCCTTAATGCAGGTTATATCCCAGCTATACCATGGTACATTTGTTGGTTACTCTGTTTATATTCACCTTTATTTGGTGTATTAGCAGGCTTTTTAGTGTCTTTAATCCTATTAATATGGAAGCAAGCGATAGATGTGACTTTTCCTGATAAAGTCAATGTTCTTATCTTTTTAACTCTATTATTGACAACAAACTTCTTACACCATACCTATGGGATTCATAATGAGTTATTATATATCTCAATGCTAATAATTATGGCGTTATTCTTTGGTATTTCACTTTTTACATCGGTTCCGTTATCAGCCTATATTGGCTATGCCCATTATTTTGAATCGGTTAGTAACATAAATATGTTCCATTATAAGCATCGAATCATCACGTTTGGATACGCAACATTTTTTATGTTAATTCCTCTCATTGGTATTTTTGCAAGACTTATTAATTTCAAGTATACGAATCCCTATATTATATTATTAGGTATTCTGTTCTTTTTAACTGCAAATTGGATTTCTAAAAATTATGAAACTAAAGTGCATTTATTTTCAAAAATTGATTCCTCTAAAACAAAACTAGCCTCTAAAAGATAGGCTAGTTTTTTCTATCCGTTTATAAACTTCGTATTTGAACTGTATTGAAATAGTAAATATGTCGACTGATAAACAAAAAGTCAATAGGATGAGAATCTTGTTTGCATTGTAAATACCCAACTTTTAATAGCGGACATAAAAACCTTAAAAAAGTCAATGTAAGGGCTTTATTTTATTATGATATATTGGTAGAATAGAAGTATAAACGCTTTCTTTTGAGGGGAAGAAGGTGGCTGATAAAGAGGGGGGCACACCATGTTAGATAGTAGTCAAACAGTGACCGGTAAAGAGTTAAAAGACTCCAAAAAAATGACAGGAATTGTGCGCATGGTTCAATTTGATCCGACACAAAATCAATACGTTGCATGGACAGAAGTAGATAGTCAAAAATATCTCATTCCAGCAGATGAATTAGAGTTATATGAGATAAAAGGACCGATTAATGCCTATATTGGGCGCACACTAAATTTTTTAATAACTCATTATGATTATGAAAAAAAAGTATACTTCGCTTCGTGTAAAACATTAAAAGAGAAAGAACGAGAGCATCTTATTAAGCGGTTAAAAAATGGAGAACAATTTGATGCAGAAGTGACATCATTAGTCTACTTTGGTGCTTATGTAAGTATCAAAGGGGTATCCGCTATGCTTAGAAATCAGGACTTCGCTATTGACTACACAACTGTTAGTGATGTCTTAAAAGTCGGAGATACAATTAAGGTGAAACTGCGTCGTATCAATGAAAACTTAAAAATAAATGTCGAGGCCATAGAAAAATATGAATCTGAATCCACGATATCGATTCAAGACTTTGAACCAAATATCGTCGTGTATGGACTAATTAGAAACATAAAGTCATGGGGCTGTTTTGTTAATATCGCACCAAATTTAGATGCCATTTGTCCCATTCCAAAATACTTTGAAGTCAAAGAAGGAATGAAAGTTGCTTTTAAAATTAATCAGGTACGCATAGATGAGAACCGTGTTCGTGGGCGTATCATCCGAGTGCTTAATTCAACAAAATAAGTGCACGATCGTATATTTAAGCACGTCGCACAATATTTGACAATTAGTTAGCATATTGATATGATGGTTAAATAAATAAAAATAGGTGATTGTGAAATCTCCTATTTTTTTGTATACGGGTTTGTATAACAAATAAGGGGGATTTCATCCAGTTGTTCTATTTACACTGTATAAACAAACAACGAAGAGAGGACGTGAGTTTATGAAACTAACGCAACACTTTAATAACAATGTCGATTTTTACAAAGACTTGCGAATCATTGCGATTCCAATTGCCCTTCAACAGTTAGTGACATCGAGTTTAAACATGATTGATACGTTAATGGTTGGTCGTGTTGGAGTTGATGCCGTTGCGGCGGTTGGGGTATCAAATCAATTTTATTTCTTACTCAGTATGATTATGTTTGGGATTTATAGTGGAGGAATGGTCTACTTTGCTCAGTTTTGGGGAAAGAAAGATGTGAAAAGCATTCATAA
>DNGE01000082.1:0-6793 GCA_003486705.1 Bacillota bacterium | reverse complement strand
CGGTTGCGCTTATTAATCCAGAGTGGATTATTTCTTGTTTTACACCTGATAGCGTGGTTCAATCTTTAGGTGGGCAATATTTACGAATTGCATGTCTTAGCTATCCATTTATGATTATCTCATTTGGATTTAGCATGGGGCTACGTGCAGTTGAAAAGCCGAAATATTCGATGGTGGCATCAATTGTCGCACTTTCCTTAAATACGGTCTTAAATTTTGTATTGATTTTCGGGCTGTTTGGCATTCCTGCGCTTGGTGTTAAGGGTGCGGCAATTGCAACGGTTATCTCACGTGTTGTTGAATTTACGTTGGTTCTTTATTTTGCGTATTTTAAAACGGATACGATGAACCCGGTATTGAAAGACTTGTTAGGATTTGATAAGGAATTAATTCAGAAGTTAATTAAAACGAGTACACCGGTTGTATTAAATGAGTTATTTTGGGGTTTAGGAACGACGATGTATCTTGTGATATATGGTAAGATTTCTGTTGAAGCGATTACGATTATGAACATTGTCACATCGGTTTTTAATATCTTCTTTGTTGCGGGGATTGGGGTTGGAAATGCTTCAACCGTTATGCTTGGTAAGCTTTTAGGAGCAGGGGAGCCTGAAAAGGCATATGAGAGTGCCATTTTGTTCTTAAAGAATGCGGTCGTATTTGGGATTATCTCGGGAGTGTTATTCGTCTCATGCATTCCACTTATTATGCCGCTGTATCAAAATTTCTCACCTGAAACCTTAACTTTAATGTCGCAAGTTATGGTGATCTTCGCGATTGGTATGACGTTTAAATTTATGAATATTATTAATATTGTTGGGATTTTTAGAGCCGGTGGCGATACAAAGTATGCGATGTTTTTAGAAATTGTTGTCTTGTGGGTCGTAGGTGTATTAGGTGCTTATATTGCGGTCACTGTCTTTAATGCCCCGCTCATTGTTGTGGCCATGATTGTACAGTTTGAAGAAGTGATTAAAGTTGTCATTGGACACTTTAGAGTGGTTTCGAAAAAATGGGTTAAAACCCTTGTATAATAAGAAAATAAGTCATCCTACGACGGGATGACTTATTTTTTGTTATGAACTAGCTATAATAAGATTTAAAATGTATACAAGGCGATTTTACTTTGTATTTGTAAAAAGAGCAACGGCAGAAGGAAATAGTTTTAAACAGAGTTCACCTGTATCCGCGGGTTTAAGAAAACAACTAAAACGGTGTTAGATATTATGAAATATGATGGATGAATAATATCGGGTTTTCGGTATTTTTTTTATATACTACGTATAAAATTGACTATGGAAAAGGAGGAGGTTGGATGAAAGTTGCAATTTTAGCAATGTTTAATGGATTAACCCCAACGTATTCTTTAGTTAATGTTGTGGCTGAACACCTAACGATGTTACTAAACCATAAGATTGAAGTGAAATTACTTGTGACACAGGATTGTCCAGATTCAAGTCGATATGGAATCTTTTTAGATGAACGAATTGAATGGATAAAAGTTACTAATCGTTATAAAGGGACGTTGATTCATTGGGAAGATTATTCAAGTGAAGACATGACCGTTCATGATACCTTTTTTGATGAAGCTGATGAGATTGCAAAAGATTTTGCGAAATATTTAAAAGATGTGACACACTGTATCATGCATGACATACATTATCAAGGTTGGCATCTCGTCCATAATATTGCAATTAGAGCGGCACAAAAAGAGTTGCCTCATGTCAAATTTATCGCCATGACTCATTCGATGCCTGTCAATAGACCAATACACGTTGAGTGGCCAATATCAGCAAGATATACCCCAATGGAAAATACAGTATATGCGTATCCCACATCGTCAGGTCTGAGCGCTTTAGCAAAGCAATATAATATTTCTGAGGATCTCTGTTTTGCAATTAATAATAGTTTAAATTTAATTGAAGACATGAATGATGAAATTAAATTTATTGCCTCAAGAACAAATCTTATCGAGCCAGATCTATTAATCGTATATCCGGCAAGACTAACCACGGGAAAACAATGTGAGAAAATTGCTGCTCTAGGTGGCGTGTTCAAAAAAGAATATCATCAAACCGTCAAAATCATTTACTGTGATTTTGAATCGATGGATATCAATACAGACACTTATAAAACCATGATAATCAATGAGGGGATAAACTATGGCTTATCCATAGAAGATATGGTCTTTACATCTGATCTTGGCTTTTTAAATGGCGTTAAAAGACAAACAGTTTTGGAACTATTTACGTTATCAAATCTATATATCTGTCCATCCTATGCTGAATCTTTTGGCTTAACGATTTTAGAAGCAGCAAGTAGGGGGAATTTCCTTGTTCTTAACCAAGCTGTCCCTGCATTAGAAGAACTCGGGCAACATTTATCTGTTCATTATATGAGATGGCCCGCACGAAATTTTGGATTTGATACACTAGAAACATACCACCCAACTGAATTTGAATACTTAAAACAACATGCATTTGATATATTAAATCACATGTGGAGCAACGCTGTCTTGCAATCTAAAAATATAGTTAGAAAACGATATAACCCACAATGGATCTATAAAAATCAATTAGAACCGTTGTTATTTCCTTAATTATACTTAAGAAACAGCACCTTATTATTAAGACCCTACAATATCAAAGCACCTCTAAAAAATTTAATACAAACAGCACTTGGTATATTTTATTAAAGATATAAACATAAAAAATGAGAAACGTTAAAGATGATTTCTGTTAGTACAGAATCATCTTTTTTTAATACTACGTAATATATAGATACTTTGATTTGCTATATGATCATGTATTTGATTGTAACGATAACGTGTATTGTTGCATAAAAAAACATCATTGTCTATTTAAATAAACAATGATGTCATTTGTTAAGTATGTTCATTTAGAAATGTTTCCATGTTTTTGCATCTCACTATGAATAAGTGGAGTTTTATATCATGACTCAAAAAGAAAAAGGAGGCTGCGCCTCCTTCCAAAGAAACTATTATTGATTCGAAATCCATTTCATGTTTATTTTAAATTCTCTGCATCAACCCAAGCATCCGGTGTTGTGGCTGATGTTGATATATTTACTTCATGTGTAGCCCCTTTGACATAACGATAAACTTTATACGTACCAGGTGTAAAAGTCTTTGCCGCCTTCGTATCGGTTGAACTCAAATAACCTGGGATTGATTTACTTACTGTTACTGTATCACCTTGGCTAAATGCTTCCGTGCTTTTTTTAACACTTTCAACATCGACCCAAGCATCAGGCGCTGTCCCAGATTCAGAAATATTTAACTCGTGATCGGCACCACTCACATATTTATAGACTTTATAAGTACCCGCCGAAAAAGTTTTAGCTGACTTTGTATCGGTTGACGTTAAATACCCTGGTGTTGATTTCGATAAAATGACTTTATCGCCTTGTTTAAATGTGCTAGTGCTAGTACTTGAAGTGACCGTACTGTTACTTTGTGTACTCACATATTCAACATCAATCCAAGCATCAGGCGCTGTACCAGACACAGAAATATTTAACTCATGACTAGCCCCTTTGACATATTTATAAACTTTATAAGTGCCAGCTGAGAATGTTTTAGCCGTTTTCGTATCCTCAGACGTTAAATACCCTGGTGTTGATTTCTTTAACACAACTTTATCGCCTTGACTGTAATCTGAACTTGTTTTTGTGACATTTGCTAAATCAATCCAAGCATCTGGTGCTTCACCCGATTCAGATATATTTAATGGGTGTTTTCCGCTTGAAACGTATTTATAAACCTTATAAGTACCAGGTGTAAAAGTTTTAGCTGATTTCGTATCAGTTGATGTTGTGTATCCTGGCGTTGAAGCACTTAACTTAACCGTATCAAATTGTGCATATGATAACGTTGAACTACTAGAGCTGCTATTGCTTGATGACGTTGAGCCTGTGACTGTGCCAGGTTTGTTAGTTGTTGATGTCGTCGTTGAACTTGTCGTATTACTTGACGTTGAATTTTGAGTCGTTGTTGCACGCACAAGTTTATCATATTCAGACTGAATGAGCGCTCTGAATTTATCATGACCATAACGTCCTAAAATATCATGCGGACAATTTTTGCCACTGCGCGCTTGGTGGGGTTGAACTAATGTTAAAGGAATATTATATTTAAGCATTAAATTCGCAATTAATAACGCCCCATTTTCAATTGCTGCATCTTTTTTAGAAATATCCGTACTCGTCGAATACGCCATTTCAACACCGATCGATTTCATATTTCCATCACCATAACCGTCCCCAGCGTGCCATGTTTGAACATTTAACGGAATACATTCAATCGCATCAGCATCATCAACAACGAGGTGAAAACCAATATAGCTATTATCCATTCTCGAATTCAAATAATTTCTTTCATTCAGAGCGGGTGCATTATTAGCCGTTTGATGATACGTAATTTGTGTTGGTGTAAAGGCTTCACCATACTTGTACTTCAGATTATAAGTCGTTTTGTCTAAATTCATCACTTTATAAGTATATGCCATAAAAAAACCTCCTTTTAAATCTCTCATAACATTATATGTCGGAACTTGATTCATTATCTCTATCTTTAAAATGAATTGTCCATACACCATATATATAGTCAAGATATGTAAAAGACGTGTGGTTAAACGTCATAGCTTGCATTCTTTTTGTTAAAAACGATCTTTCTTGCATTTAGTAAATGAAAACTTCTGCCTTGTGACTGTGTTAGAGTGGCAATTTTTAAAATACTAATGGATCTTAACTATTGAAGCACAAAAAAACTACCAACAAGAGGTAGCTTTATTATTTTGAGACTTGCTTTGAAATACAGAGCACCGAATCATTTAATATAATAATTTCTTCAATCATCTTAGAAATATGATATTCAAAAATCGGATTTATAGGTTGTTCCAATTCAATCATTAGTAATTCCGTGGGTGGGGTATTAAACAAGTTTAATATTTGCATGGTATTTTTCGGTGATAATTCCTTATGTTCCTCACTTAAAAAGGCAATGCATTTCGCGTGAAAGTAAATTTGATGACACGCATCTATTGGGACACGTAACGCATCAAGCTCAACTGCCTCCTTATCAAAGCGTGTGTCATCTCGATAATTTTGAAATAGTGTATCGAGTCGTTTAAGCTCTGTTTTTAAAGCTTTCGTTTCTAAGCTTTGATGAATTAAGATTTGTTTCACAAAATCAATGGTCAATTTCTCGATGGTCTGAATTTCTTCAACTAAATCGTTTAAAAACTTCGGTTGAACAATATAATAATTAATCAATAGCGCAACGATAATCCCAACGGTTGTATCTATCGTTCGTATGACCGAATAGACAAGGGGATCTTGATCCGTAATCCCAAGTAAAATAGAGCATAAAATCGTCACACTTACCGGAATGGCTGTATTTAATTTTAATACATTACACGCATATATCGTTAAAATAACAGCAAGGCCTATCATTAAAGGCGATTTAAATGGGATTAACGAAAATAAAAACCCCATCGTTCCCCCTAGAATCGTTCCCAAAATGCGTATCCTACCGACATCAAACGAGTTTTTAACTGTGTTCTGTATGCCAAACACACATCCAATCACCGCGTAAAACGGATTTGTAATAAGCGGTGATTGCGCCAAATACAAAGTGGCAATGATTGCGAGTCCTGTTTTTATCGTTCTCATCCCAATAGAATGTTTAAAATTCATAACCTAACTCCTTTTCATCCATCTTATAAAACTATACTCACCATTATATCAAAAAATACACAAAAAACGTTTTACATTATGAGAGGTGTGCATACTAAAAATGAATGATTTTTTTATTGGAGGTAATAGTTATGAGCAACGAAACACCGTGGTCAACATTCATCAAAACACCACAGCCACAATCCCAAGATACGCAACCTGGAATGGAGAGTGTGATGCAGCCGCGACCAGTCTTTCAACATAAAGACTATAATAAAAGTAGCGGTCGCTTACAAGATAAAGTTGCTATCATCACAGGTGGTGATTCGGGTATCGGACGCGCCGTATCCGTTGCGTATGCTTCTGAAGGCGCAAAAGTTGTGATCGTCTATTATAATGAACACGATGATGCTAATGAAACAAAATCAATCATTGAAGCGGGAGGCGGACAATGCTTACTTCTTAGCGGTGACATTGCTAATTCAAGCTTTAGTGATGAAATTGTTCAAAAAACACTAGCAACCTTTGGCCAAATTAATATATTGGTTAACAACGCGGCCGTTCATTATGAACATCAAAACTTCACCGATACGTTAGATGAAGACATCTTAAAAACATTCGCCACTAATATTTTCGGTCCGATGTACTTATCTCGCGCCGTGATTCCACACCTGCAAGCAGGTGATAGTATCATCAATACCACATCAGTGACTGCCTATGAAGGTAATGCAACACTCATTGATTATTCAGCAACCAAAGGGGCGCTGACCTCGTTCACACGTTCGTTATCAGCTCATCTTGCAAGCAAACAAATCCGTGTCAACGCAGTTGCGCCAGGTCCCATCTGGACGCCGCTGATTCCTGCAGCTTTTGAAGCGCAACACGTCGCACAACACGGAGCCAACACGCCGCTTGGCCGTGTCGGCCAACCGGTTGAACTAGCTGGCGCTTACGTCTATTTAGCGTCTAATGATGCTTCTTACATTTCAGGAATTACGATCCATATTAATGGTGGAACCATTATAAATTGTTAGTCAGAAAAGAAGGATTATCCTTCTTTTTTGTCATTTCCACACATAAAATTAACTGAAAGAGGTGA
>DNGE01000018.1:11290-20687 GCA_003486705.1 Bacillota bacterium | reverse complement strand
ATTACATGATTAGTCAAGCTATTATTGCAGATGTCATCGCTGAAGCTTTAAGCAATGGGGCTGACTTTGCCGAAGTCTTTATTGAACATACGGACTCAAATGGAATTGTCATGATTGGTGGGAAAGTCGATAAAGCAAATCGTGGTCAAGACTATGGAATCGGAATTCGAATTTTTAAGGGGACAAATTCCGTTTATGGTTACACGAATGATTCAAATCGTGACAATTTATTAAAAACAGCGCGTGAAATTGCTGCTGCATTAAAAGGTGAAACCTTAATAGCACCTTTAAATTTAACACGCGAGTATGTGATGAATCAGCATTTAGTACAAATGGATTTAGATAAGGTGCCTGCCAAGTTACGCATTGAAAAAATGAAGCAAGCGAGTGACTATGTTAAAAACTATCACACATCAATTAGTCAAAATACGATTAACCTATTAGAAAGTAAGCAACATGTCTTAATTGCTAACTCTGAAGGACGTTTTGTTGAAGACACACGTGTGCGAACACGACTTTACATCAGTGCTGTTGCTTCAAACGGAAGCGAAATGCAAACAGGAGGACATGGTCCTGGAGCACACCAAGGGTTTGAATTTATTGAAAACCTTGATATCAAGCATTATGCTGAAGATGCCGCTCGCATAGCTGTAACGATGTTAAACGCGGAAAAATGTCCGAGCGGAAAAATGCCGGTTGTCATTGATAATGGATTCGGTGGCGTTATTTTCCACGAGGCATGTGGACATGGTTTAGAAGCTACCTCTGTTGCTAAGGGCTTATCTGTTTTTTGCGATAAACTTGGTGAAAAGGTTGCTAGTGATTGTGTCACGGCGATTGATGATGGGACATTTGCAAATGATTGGGGTTCTTTAAACATTGATGATGAAGGTACACCAACACAACAAAATGTTTTAATTGAAAATGGAATCCTAAAAGGATACCTAATCGATAAATTAAACAGCCGTCGCATGAAGATGGACGTGACGGGATCGTCACGACGTCAAAACTACCGTTATGCACCAACCTCTCGTATGACAAATACGTATATCGCCAATGGAAAATCAACACTTAATGAAATCATCACTAATACCGAATTTGGACTATATGCTAAAAACATGGGTGGAGGCTCTGTTAATCCAGGAACAGGTGACTTCAACTTTGCCGTAACAGAAGGATATATCATTCGAAACGGCCAAATTGCTGAACCTGTTCGCGGCGCTACTTTAATCGGTAACGGTCCTCAGATTTTACATCAAATCGATATGGTTGGAAATAACTTAGCACACGCACAAGGCATGTGTGGTTCAGTCAGCGGGTCAATTCCAACAAATGTGGGACAACCTGCACTACGTGTAAAAGAAATTACAGTCGGTGGCGCAAAGGGGGAATAAAACATGTTAAATATTGATTTATTATTTGAACAAGGACGTGCCTCAAACCTTACAGACATGGAGGTATACGTATCCGTTAGCAATTCATTTTCTTGTAAAGTATTTGAACAAGCCGTTGATTCCTATTCTGTTTCTCGTACACAAGGTATTTCATTTCGCGGTATATATGAAGGAAAAATGGGGTATACGTACACTGAGTTAATGGATGACTCATCTATTCCGTTTCTAATTAAAAGCGTCATTGATAATGCTTCAATCATTGAAAAAGAGGATAATGAAGAATTGTTCAATGGAAGTGAGCATTACACTGATTTAAGTTTATATGACTCGGCTTTTGAAAATGTAACAGCAGAACAAAAAATTGACTTCTTAAAAGAGGTGGAATCTGCATGTAAAGCTTTAGATTCACGTGTCAAGTCTGTAAGCTACTGTTTATTTGCAAATGGAACAAGTGAAATTACTTTAAAAAATACAAAAGGTCTTGATCTATCAGAACGCTCTAACTACGCATATGCTTATATTGATGTGTTAGTCACTGAAAATGGGGAGAATAAAGATAGCGGTAAATTTATTACGAGTACAACATTTTCCGATTACATGCCTGCTGAATTGGCTAAAGAAATTGTTACCGAGGCTGTCTCTAAGTTAGGATCAAAGAAAGTACGTTCTGGAAAGTATCCGATTGTGCTTAAAAATTTAGTGGCTGCCGATATGTTAAATGCCATGTCTAATATTTTTTCCGCCGAAGCAGTTCATAAAAACTTATCATTATTTAAGGATAAAATTAGTAACGTTGTCGCGTCCGAGTGTGTCACGATTGTTGATGATCCTCATCTTTTAAACGGTCTTGGTAGCCAAAGTTTTGATGGTGAGGGCGTTGCTACTTACTATAAAGAAGTGATTTCTAACGGGGTACTTGAAACTTATTTACATTCTTTAACGACGGCTAAGATTTTTGGTGTGACGCCAACGGGTAATGGAAGTCGTGGTAGCTATAAAAGTTTAGTCGGAATTTCACCTAGTAATTTATATGTTAAGTCTGGACCGAATTCTTTTGAAGAAGTAATCAGCTCTGTCAACAATGGGCTTTACATCACGGATGTTCAAGGATTACATTCTGGTTTAAATTCAATATCGGGTGATTTTTCACTTTCTGCAAGCGGATTTATGATTGAAAATGGGATAATTACATTCCCTGTTCATGAAATCACAATTGCAGGAAACTTTTTTGATATGTTAAAAAGCATTGATACTGTTGCTAACAACTTAGAATTCGGCATGTCAGGGGTGGGTTCCCCTGCGCTACTTATTAATAAATTAACGGTTGCAGGAGAATAATAACCAAAAAAAGATGACTTCAAAATCGAAGTCATCTTTTTATTATGCTTTTTTCTCAGCTCTGTTGTACAACACAAGTGCTAAAATTGTGAAGAATAATGGTCCCGCAATCATCCAAATTGTTTTATCATAAGCTTGACTTGCTAATGGTTCAATAATTGTAAAGATATTTGCAAATCCCACAACAGCTGTAACAACAATAGCAGTAACAGTTGCTATTTTTTCACTCTTATAAATAACGAATGGCTTATGAATTTCTTGTTTACGTTTGAATGAGATGAACGCGTATGAAATAAATAAGTAAGGAATTGTCATCGCTACGTTTGTCATTAACATTAACTTATCGAAGAATTTGGCTGCTTCATCCCCACCGAATGAAACTAATAAGACTAATACAATAGCAAGTGCAGTCTGGATTTTCATTGCATTAATTGGTAATCCATTTTTTAATTCAGCAATTTTACCAGGCCAGATTTTTGCTGGCGTACCTTCGATTAATTGTTTTAATGGCCCATAAGATAATGCCATAAACGCTCCACTTAAAGCTAAGAACATTGATAATCCAACAAAACGTGCAAACCAAGTTCCCATTGTTACAGCAGCTTCTTGTGTTAACTTAAAGGCAAGTCCTAACTCGTAACCTAAGTTTTGCATAATAACATACGTTACGTTCCCAGTATTAATTCCACTTCCTGATAATACTTCATTCCAGTTTGTGAAGATACCAATCATGAAAATACCAATGACATAACCTAATGAAATAACACCTGCTGCAATTAATAATCCTTTAGGGAACGTTTTTTCAGGGTTTTCCGTTTGGTCAACTAAACCACCGACAACTTCAGTTCCACCGAATGCAAAGATTGCATATGTTAAGAATGATAACATGGCAATCACACTTGTATAATTTCCGTTAGGTGATACCATAAAGGCTGATGATAAATCTTTAATTGGCTCTGCTAACTCAAATCCGTTTAAGAATAAGACCGTTAATCCTCCAACTAATAACACAATATTTAGTAATGCAACGGCTGTTCCACCAATAGAGGTTACTTTTTTGATACTATCGACACCTTTAGAAATTAAGAATAAAACAATTAATAACCAAAGTGACCCTAAAATTCCAAGTGTTTGTGTACTTGATAAACCGAAGATTGACCAACTTTGCGTTTTATCTGCTCCGAAAATTGCATTTGAAAATGGAATCCAAATTGAAGAAGCAACGTTTACCATCCAAATAACATAAGATGCATACCACATGAATATACCAACGAACGCATATTTAGGTCCGACTGATTTTTCCATCCATGAATAAATTCCGCCTTTTTCATCTTTAAATGCAGCACCATACTCTGCGATCATAAAGGCAAATGGAACGAAAAACGTAATTGCTGCAATAATATACCATGGAATTGCGGCATAACCCATGAAGTAGAATCCACGCGGCATATTAGCAAATCCAAATACCGACGTAAAAATCATTAAAATTAGAGAAACTAATGTTAATTTCCCTGTAGCTGAACTCTTAGCTGCCATAAACACCATCCTTATAATTTTTTAAAACCTCGCATGAAAAATTCACATCATTTTTGATACTTTATACGATTGAAATCTTAATAGCTTTCTCACTGCAATCACTTATATTTCTTATAATAGTATTTCAAAATTCTAGACAAATCATTCATCGTCCTATTTGAATCTCTTTCATCAAAACATGAAACATTAATCAATAATTAAGGCTTTAATTTATAATAAATGGATTTTATATGATAGTAAAGTGGAAATAAATGCCTTAATTTTCATTTGCAATGTTATTTCATGATATTTTTCTGTTTTTGTTACTTGATTTTTTCACAAGACGTCCACCATTTTCATAAACAAACCACACAATATTTACTTCCACATGATATCACAATTTACCTTTTATGATCACACTTCACTCTACGGCCAAAAAGTACTGAGTAGATTTCTTATTCTGGACTCAAACTGAACCAGTATCAACAGCTAATTTTAACAATTTTAAAGATTATGTAAAAATGTTTAATTATCTTTCATTTATTCCGTTTCTGACCTTTTTAATTTATGTTACAATAGTTGCAAACGGTAATAGAATATATTGGGAATAAATGTAGTCACATATATTTAACTATTTTCAATTTTTAGGAGGGGAATTTCTATGTTGAGGTTAAACAACCGTTTTGAAAAAGGGGATTTTGTTCAACAACTATCATTTAAACATGAGGGCTTACCTCGAAAAGACTTAGGTATTGAAAAATTCGGATTTGTTCAGTCACTGTCCATAGTCGCTCGGCATTATCATGAATATAACATCGTATTTGCTGGTTTAATAGAAAACGAAGAATCATCATCGACACTCGATTATTGTTTACGTCCTGTACCAGCAGAAGAAGTGAAAGAAAAGTTAGCATATATTACAAACCATGCAGCAGATTTTAAACATTTTATTTTGGCATTAAATAATTGCAATAAGTTATCCGATTATCATATGAATGAGGTAGATATTTTCAAAACGGTTCAGAGTAGCTTAACTAGTGACGACATCTTCGTTGATTCAAGTTTTTCGTTAGACTTAACTGATGTATTAGATAAATAAGAACTGTGGGGCATGGTTATAACCTATTAAGAACAGGAAAAAAGACAAGAACAGTCGTTCTTGTCTTTTTTATTTGCTATTAAGCACGTATTTCATAGCAACATGTCTAATCCCAGCATCTAAAAATTCATCGCCATACGGTGTAAACCCTAGCGATAAATAAAATGGAATAGCAGTTACTTGAGCATCTAACTTAATAATCGTTGCATCTGTTTGTGTGTTAACATAGTTAATCGATGCTTCCATTAACTTTTTCCCGACTCCCGCTCGTCTGTAATTCTTATCAACTGCCACTCGTCCAATCTTTGCAATATTATCTTCTTTTAAGATAATACGTGCCGTCCCAACAGCTTGATTTTCAGCTGTATACGCAACAAGAATCGGAACGTAACCATCTAAATCATCAATTTCTTCATGTGGTGGTACCTGTTGTTCACCTATAAAGACATTTGTTCTAATTCTAAATACATCTGCAAAATCCTTTTGTGTAGTCGCTATCTTAATCTGCACCATTTGTTCCCCATCTCTATTTGTATTTTTCAAAGTATTCTGTAAATAACGTATTAAACTCATTTAGTAAACCTTTATGCTCCGTAGAGACTTGGTTTGTCATCTCAATTGCCTCATTTATTTTATATACGAGTGACTCAATTTCCGTTAAAGAAGTATCAACTGTTATTGAATCATAGAAGTTATTCTGTGTTTCAATCAATGACTTTAGCGATTCAATATATTGTATTAAACTATTTTGATAGTTATGATAGCTCTCTAATAATGCTAATGTCTCGCTTTTAACAGCAGCATCATTTATTTTTAAAGCAGCTTCTTCTAATTTCTCTTTATCCTTAACACTATCTTTTACACAAATTTCATAGGTTGATAAAATCTCTTGACTACTTTTAATGTTTTCCTTACCTTTACTTACGAGTTCTGAAATATCATCATATGATTCCGTACCTATTTCAATTATTTCATCATAGATTACATTTTCATCTTTCATTAATTCTGACAACTTTGTACTTTCACTGCTACAACTATTTTGCTTTTCAATTTCTTCATTTAAAGATTGAACAATTGTCTTTTCAACACTTGAACATCCACTTAAAACAAAACCAACCATCACGAACATCATTGCTATTTTTTTCATGACTCTACTCCTTTTTGAATATTTTATTACTTATTTTGTACAAACTCGTCGCCTTCATTCTATAAGCAGTCATCATGTAAGAAATTAACTGTGTAAGTTATTACAGATGATGTCCTTAAATTTAAAATTTCAGATTAGTCACACGATAAACCAGTTGATCATGCCTCAACAGACATTTTACTTTAAGGCTTTAGCAATAACCTTCAGTTATCCTATATAAGATGTAACTTTATTACTTAAACTTTATCCATCACACTCCCATTTTTAAATCCTTTGTAGTTATCGTTGACGATAATTGTCTATTTCCTAGGAAATACGTTACTGTGTTTATTATATACTTTATATAGTTTATATTATATTATAATATTTTCCAAGCATAGCCGACATATTATGGTGTATTCTTCAAACGTAAACATTTATACGCTTATTTTAATTTTTTACCTAAAATAGTTTGACATACAAAGTAAAAGGTGTCATAATTTGATTATCAAAGTTTGAAATCCAAAACATTCACCTTTGGGAGGAATTATCATGAATAAAAAAATAGCAATTTTAACAGATAGTACATCGTCAATCGATTTTTTACCACACGATTACTCAAATATATTCCAAGTTCGATTAACTGTTATGTTTGACCAAGAATCATATATTGATGGAGAAACAATTACAGTTGAACAATTTTATGATCGCATTACCAAAGAAGACATCATTCCTAAAACATCACAACCTTCAGTTGGCGATGTGGTCGAGACAATTGAAAACCTTAAACAATTAGGGTATACAGATGTAATTTATATTCCATTATCAAAAGCATTAAGCGGTACATACCAAGCAGGATATTTAGCTAAAGAACTTGTGAACGATATTGATGTTCACATCGTTGATACGAAATTAACAGCAGCATTTTTAGGATATATGGTGCTTGAAGCTGCCAATCTAGTTGCATTAGGAAAAACAATCGAAGAGATTATGACGCACTGTGAGAATTTAACTCAAAACAGCCATTTTTATTTCTTAATTAAAGATGTTAAATATTTAGTTAAAAATGGTCGTTTATCAAACGCTGCTGGTTTCTTTGGTTCTTTATTACAAATTGTCCCTATTATTGAGTTTAATAAAGAAGGTGAAATTGTTGCAGTCGATAAAAAACGTACGATGAAAAAAGCATTAGCTGAAATCATTGATCGTTTAAGCGGTGAAATTAAAGGTAATCAAAAAATTCAATTTTTCGTTTGCCATGGAATGGATTTAGAACTATTAGAGCGTACAAAAGAAGAATTAGGAAAACATTTAGATTTAAATGATATCATCTTCTCACCTATTCCACCTGTCGTTGGTGCACATGTAGGAAATAGTTGCATCGGACTAGGATACTTTATTTTACAACAATAATTTTAAAAGTGCTGATAGTTTATAAAACTACCAGCACTTTTTTATAGGACACCATCTTTTAATTTTAACATACTAACACGGTTCGTCTGCCTATCTTCAATAATATATATCGTTTGTATAATACTTTTAGAAAAATCAACCTCTTCAAACGTTAGATGTTCATCCCCTCTCATCGGACATGTAATTTTTAAAACTTCTCTTTCATTATCATAGACATTAATATAAGGGGTCATCTCAAGTGGGTTTAAATTTTTAACCACTATTTTTTGTGCTAACTCCCCTTGAAGTTGTTGTTGTGTTGTAAAATTTATAATTCTTAATTTTTGAATTTTATCTTTTATTGGATACACTTCGTCAATAATAGCATACAGTTGAATACCCTGATTTTTTTCTACGACACACAAGGTCATATATTCTGTTGGTATTAATAATATATCTTGTCTTAATAAAACTTGTTTTTTTCCGTCAGCATTTCTTTCAATTGATAGTTGGTGGTAGCCTGGATTCATTTGTAAATAATTTAACGCATGACTGTGCTTTAGATTTGAAGCAAATAAAACTCCATCACAATAACAATCAATGTCTAAATTCGCATCACTTAAATAAAGTATCCTAAAATAACACGGTTGAAAGACTGTTTTTTGAACTGCCTGATGATCAGATTGATTCCATTCACCTTGTTGTGGTGAGTTTATATAATATGGATTCATAACGTCCCTCCTCGTACACTCTCATATCAATATATGCGCCACCTTGATAGAATAATTCTACTATCTCCAACATTTTTCGTTGACATTAGTTCATTTATAATGATACAAGCTACCAAACATGATTGTTCCCTCCCATTTATAATCACCACGTTATAAACCTTTTTAAATTCGTCTTTTGTTTCTATCAAACGTCACTGTCAGTAAAATTATATTAGTTTATTTCACCATTTAGCCCGAGCTTCATAGACTATTAGAGAGCTTTGTTCCTTATAAAGGCCTAAGACGAAAGGAATGAGGATATGAAATATGAAAATATGAGAAATGCCACTATTCCCCCTGTCGCCCCTCCCGGTGGTGAAGAACTTGAAGGTATTTCTACCTCTTCAACAAAAAATTCTGGGCCCTTTTTTATCCCCTTTATCTTAATGTTAGACCCCTTAGAGTTTTATGTTGTCGGAGTCGTCATCGCCATTATTCTTTCACTAGAATTACGGCCCGCAGAACAAGACGCTTTGGGTACTTTTATAGAGTTAATTGGTTTTGGGCTCAGTACCATCGCAACCCAAGGACTATACCTTGAAGCACTTGCTGCACAAGAAGAAGCAAAAGTTGCTGCAGAAGAACAAAAAAAATTACAAAATGAAGTGGCGACATTAAAAAAAGAAGTAGCCGAACTAAAGGCATTGCTATTATCAACAGCTGAATGAAAAAAGCTTAAAGTTTAATCACTTTAAGCTTTTTCAATATTTTCTAACCAAAAGGCAATGGTCATACCTAAAAATAAACTTGCTAGCGATGCAAA
>DNGE01000018.1:7465-11041 GCA_003486705.1 Bacillota bacterium | reverse complement strand
TAATCCTATTAGTGCTCCAATTCCGAACGGAATCATCAATGGGATATTAAATGCCACAACTGCATTTAATACTGTTGTATATAGTCCGAGTAAAATTAACATCACAGCGCCACTTGCGCCTGGGATCACCATTGTTCCAGCCCCTAAAACACCGCCAATAAATAATCGGATGACATTCGAGACGTTAAGCGTGGTAAGGATTTCTGATGTTTTATCTTCAGAAACATTTGATACAAGAACAATAAAGATTAGTGTTAAAAGAAACACAACAACATGAGATAACTTAACTTTTTTTATCTTTGAGCTTTTAACAATACTCGGTAATCCCCCGAGAATTAACCCAATAAAGAAGAAATTTGTCGGGGCTAAAAAGTGCTCTAATAAATACTGAATTAAGGCACTAAAGACCACAATTCCAATTAGCACACCACATCCAATTGGAAAGAGAAAACGGGTATTTTTTTTTATATCTTCAAAAAAGTGCCCGATTGCATACAGTAATGCATGATACAAATTAAACACAACAGCTAATGCGCCACCACTGACGCCTGGTATAACAATTCCTACTCCTAAAATGATTCCTTTCATCACATCTAGTATCACTTTCATTTTCTCACCTTCAACAAATAGTTTGAAATGTTATTATGGCTTTCAATTTGACATTGATTCAACCTAAACATTACATGACATTAAAAACAAGAAGTTTTTATTAAACTTCTTGTTTTTAATTGATTTCTATTAAAGATATGAAAATAGCATTAGCATTATGTCTAAACTTTGTTTACGCGTTGTGATTGTTTGATAAAACCTTTTATCATAAGAATTAGCATGGCTAATGTTCCCCCTGCCGTATCAATTAATACATCCGTAAATGCACACGCACGACCTGGAATGAATGCTTGATGAATTTCATCACTACAAGCATATAAAAACACAATGATTAATGCCAAATAAAGTGACTGTGCACGTGGTTTGTATTCTTTTACTAAGTTAAAACACAAGACATATAAAATAAAATACTCTGTAAAATGCGCCGCCTTACGAATGAGCACTTGTAACTCAATTCCAAAAATAGACGATGGAATAAAAGTGAAATAATTTAATATGCTTTCAACCAATCCACTTGTTTCACTTGATTCTTGACCTGATTGTTGTGAGAAACAAAAAATCACCATCATCCATATAAGTACTAATAACCATTTAATTTTTTTATTCATCCTAACCTCTTTCATTTTCAACTGGCCAAACGGCCTCCTATTTATTATAATTTATTATTGTTTTACGTATGGTATCCCACTTTAAAGCATCACGTATTCCTTGTTCAATATCGAGTTTCGCCTGCCATTTAATTAAGTATTTTGCCTGTTCACAACTTGCATAAGCTCCTGCAATATCTCCAGGTCGCGGGCTTGTTTCAACCTTTTTAACCTCACGGCCAATCACCTCTTCAAAAATAGAGACAAACTCTTTAACCGTCACACCTTTTTCAGTTCCTAAATTTATGACCAGATAGTTTTTATTTGATGGCGTCGACTTTTCAAATGCATCCTCAAAGTTTTCAATGGCTTTAACATGTGCAAGTGCCAGATCCCAGACGTGAATATAATCTCGAATGCCTGAACCATCGCGGGTTGGCCAGTTTACACCAGTTAAATAAAAGTGAGAATTTTCATCACGCACCGTTTCTAAAAGTTTAGCTAAAAGATGCGATGGGTGTTTAAGGTGTGCACCACTTCGCATGAAGGGATCGGCTCCAATCAGATTAAAGTATCGAAGTGCAATTCCTTTCATTTCATAAGCTTCACAAAAATCAGCTAAAATCATTTCCATCATATATTTTGTCCTCGCATAAGGACTACTTGGCTTTAAGGGTGATGTTTCTACTACCTTGAAGTCTTGTACGACATCATATAGTGACGCTGAAGAACTAAAGACAATTTTTTTGCACCCAAGTTTTTTTAAATGATTAAAAAACGCCAAGGACTTCGCAACATTTTCTGTGTAGTATTCGTACGGATTTGCAACAGAATCTGGTACAACAATTAAGGCGGCTAAATGGATGCACACTTCAATATCTGGATGTTGCATAAATATATCGTTTAACAAAGATGAATCTGCGATATCGCCCTTATAAAAAATCTTATGTCGTGTAAACTCAACTCTTCCTGTCACTAAAGAATCTAAAATAACAGGAATATGTCCATGATCTTCAAGTGCTGAGACAACTGTACTACCAATATAACCTGCACCACCTGCAACTAGAACCTTCATTCTTTCATTCCCCTCATTATGATAACTTAATTATTTAAAATATCATTCATCATAATAAGGTATGAAACAACGTCATAAAATATTTCTAACTTCTTCAAAAAAATGCGAAACTTGTAGTATTTACACTAATAACAGTACTTTATTACCACTTTTATTAACTCGTCGCATCAAGTGACTTGAATGTGTTACATAATTGGCGCAAATATCATTAAGATGGCGCGAATGACTTTTGCATACACCGTCACATTATCACATTCTTCAAGTGTTATTTCTTGACACACTTTTAAAGTCTTTACAAAATCTTCTTTTATCTGTGAAACTGACTTTGTTTTATACAGCCAAACAGCACACTCAAAATGTAGATATAAACTTCGATAATCGAGATTAATCGTTCCTACGATCCCTAATTCATCATCACTGACAAACGTTTTCGAGTGCATAAATCCTGGTGTGTATTCATAAATCTTGACCCCTGCTTTAATTAACTCTTTATAGTATCCTCTTGTTACGATATGCACATACCATTTATCTGGAATATGTGGCGTCACAATTTTAACATCTACACCACTTTTCGCGGCTAAACAAAGGGCAGTAACAAGTTCGTTATCAACGATTAAGTAAGGGGTGTTGATATAAATATAATCTTTTGCTCGATTAATCATGTTTAAGTACGCTAATTCACCAACAATCTCATCATCTAACGGGCTATCACCATAAGGTAGCACATAGCCATCACTTTCAAAAGGTTCAAGATGGTGCACCTTTGGTTTAAATAAGTCATAGTCATCGGTTGTATTTGTTGTATAGTTCCAATTTTGTAAAAACATGAGTGTTAAATTCCAAACACCCTCCCCTTTTAAATAAAGGGCTGCATCTTTCCAATGACCTAAATGTTGATTAACATTAATGTACTCATCAGCTAAGTTAATGCCACCCGTAAAAGCCGTATGGCCATCAATAATTGTGATTTTACGATGATCGCGATTATTATAACGAATATTAAAGAACGTTCCAATGGGATTAAATACGGCACATTTAATGCCTAGCTTTCTAATCTTCTCATCGTATTTATATGGTATTTTACTTAAGCATCCTACATCATCATACATCAAACGTACATCTACACCTTCTTTTGCCTTTTGCGCAAGGATTTCAAGAATGGGGTCCCACATGCTACCTTCTTCAATAATAAAATATTCCATAAAGATAAAGTGCTTTGCTTTTAATAACTCTTCTTTTAAACGTTGAAATTTAATTTCACCTGGCGTGACATATTCTGTTATCGTATTAGTCTGCAGTGGATAC
>DNGE01000018.1:1289-7304 GCA_003486705.1 Bacillota bacterium | reverse complement strand
TCGTATTAGTCTGCAGTGGATAGGTTGAATAACGGCTTAAATACGATGCTTGATTAAAAACACTTTTATCCATTTTTTTTATTTCTTCTAAAAGATAATTATCATCATAAATATGAGGCTGTGTCAAGTTTGTTGCAAGTAACATCTTTTCTTCATCTTTTTTACTCATCCGACGAGTTCCATACATGACATAAATTAACCCACCAAAACCTGGGAATAATAAAATAACTAAAAACCAAACTAACTTATAACTTGGATTTAACGATTTTGACATTAGTTTAAAGATGACAAAGATACTTAATAAAGTTAACGCAATATAAAAATAGATAAAATAATTTGATAACTCCCAAATGGCATAAAAGAATAAAGCCAGTTGGGCAACTAATATAAGGATTGTCATAAACATACGGCTAAATAAAATTTTAAATACTTTCTTCATAATAAATTTGTTTCTCCCTTAAATTTCCAATTAAATGACTCTACCTATTTATTTTAACTTAAAGTTCCCACGAACGCAATGCCTGGTAAATGGATAGGCAGCCTGTCTAATGCCTCAATTTCTTCACTCGATTACACACTTATTCCTTATATTTTAGATAAAAACATTTTACTTCTTATCATTAAACAACGCCCCCTCATCTTTATGTATTATTACATCCGTATATTTACTTGTTAAACAATATCCTAAAAAGTCCTGCTAAAAATTTGCGTCACTCTACTTTGACCCATACATAAAATGTCATTGTGAATACTATATGATTAGATATGAATGGTAGAAAACACACATCAACCAAGATAACGTTTATATCTTCCTCACGCAGTCAACATCCATCAAAATACGAGTAACAACATTCCTAACTTCAATCATTATGTGTGCGAAACTATTCAATGGTATCAACTAGAATCTAAACTATATACTAATTCACCCCCCCCCTTAAACATTGAAGCACCCATCAACCTCAACTCGAACCCATTTATTTTAGATGATGTTGCCATCGATAACTCTAACTAACAATCCACCCCATTTACTCCTATTAGGGAGGTGACCACTATGCCAACTTTCTACTCTACTGGTGCAAGCCAAACAGCTGAAAACACTGCCGCTGTAACTTCAATCCAAGAACAAGGGTTATATATTAAAAACTCTCATTCTATTTTAGTTAACCAAGCAGAACTCGAGGCTCTTGTAGCTGCTCAAGCTTCAATCCTCGCAGCGATTGAAGCAATCATTATCGCAATCGATGCGCGCGATGACTTAGATGCAAGTCGTCTTCAAGCACTTTCTCAACGTTTACGTGCGATTCAAATTGAACGTCAACGCGTTGTTATTTCAGATAGCGATAATATCACCGTTAACCAAATTGAACTTCAAATTGAACTTGCTGTTCAAGCTGCTGTTCAGTTACTCGCAAAAATAACTGCAAAAATTCTTGAAGTCTAATTCAAACTCATCCATATCCTCAAGTGGGAGGTGACACCTATGGCATACTTTACACCCGATCAATCTATCCGTAATAGCGCATTTGTAGGACAAGTCCAAGATCAATCTTTAATTATTAAAAATTCACACGCAATCCTTGTCACACAAGTTGAAGCACAAGCTGTTGTTGTTTTACAACTCGCAATTGAAGCTGCCCTTGAAGCAGTTCTAATTGCCTTTGATTTCGCAGGCGATGACGCTGACGTTTTAGGTTTACAAGCAATTTCACAACAACTCTCCGTTCTTCAAAGACAACGTGAACGTGTTGTTATTGAATGTAGTGACAATATTACCATTAACCAAATCCAAGCGCAACTTGATGTAGTTGTTCAAGCTGCTATTGATCTTCTAGCCAAAATTACGGTTAAATTCCTTAACATTTAACAAGGAATAAGAAAAACACACGATTTAAAATTCCTGCTCAGGAAACTGCGAATCGTGTGTTTTTTGTATGGGGACAATATAACTTATGTCTGTTTATAATAATTGGTGACAATTAAATATGTTCCTTATCCATCACGACTATAATAAACAACGAGGGACGCAATGCGATAAGCCTAATTTTTTCTTCATAAATCTCTAAACCATCTTTTTCAGCTAATTCCACATCATTAATTCTTGCCTGTCCCTTTATCTGAACTAAATACGCTTGCTCATCTTTTTTAACATTAAATTCAATGTCTTGCTTCACCTCTAATTCACATATAAAGACCTCAACTGCTTGATTCATCTCAAATATAGCAGAGGTTGTAACACGACTTCCCAAACAGACCCACTTATTACGGTCATGTACGTTGTTAAAGGTCGCATAGGCAACACCCGGTTCCTTATTTTTCTTTGCTGGACTAAACCAAAGCTGTAATAGTCTCACAGAAGTCTCTCCCCAATTTACCTCAGCATGTTCAATCCCTTGACCTGCCATCATATAATACATATCGCCTTCAACTAACGTCTTAACACCATCACCTTTTACAGCATGCGTGAGCGTCCCATCAACGACATAACACAAAATATCCACCTCTTTATGTTTATGTAAATCATGGCCACTTCCCACATGAATTAAATCATCATTAATGACTTTTAAACATCCAAAATGAGTTCTGCCAGGCTTATAATAATCTGCCATAGAAAAATGAAAGATACTTTGTAATCGTGTATGATATGCGGTTCCTAACAACGTGTGATCAATTTTTTTAAGCACAAACGCCCTCCTATCTTTAATCACTTCCATCTTCATCATTTTAGTATTGCAATTTACAAGCTCCTTCACTCCTTTAAAACGTTATTTTAATTACTGTATCACATCGATGTCACGTTCTTCCTTTTTAATAAGAAAAAAACATTTGAAACGTAAAATGGTTAAATATAAAAAAGAGCCACGCCAAAATAATGGGTCGCTCTCACATTAATATAAAACAACAGTCTTAGCTCATGACATATTCTTTGTATCGGATTAACAAGGTTCTCAGTTTGCGCATCGCTTTGGCTTCAATTTGGCGAATGCGTTCTCGTGTTACCCCTTCTATTTCTCCAATCTCTTCAAGTGTCTTTTTGTCTACTCCATTTAATCCAAAACGATGCGTAATAACAAACTGTTCACGTGGATTTAAGCTTAAAATCATTTTATCCATATAAGCTTTTAAATCTTCGTCCATCACGCGTTTTTCAGGACTCTCATACAAGCGTGACATCCCTTCCATCAATGACTCGTTTTCAGTTGATATTAAATCTTGTAATTCAGTGTCCTCATCTTCTTTTGAAACAAATCCATTAAGTGAGGTTGGTTTTAGCATATAGGTTTGAACTTTTTTTACTGTCTCGTATTTTTCAAGCGGAATATTTAAATTATCACAAAGTTCATCTACAACAACGGTTTCATTGTCTTGGTCAATTTTTTGCTCATAGCGCGTCACTTGATTAATCGATTCAAACATATGAACAGGTATGCGAATTGTGAACCCTTCATCAGCAATTGTTCGTGTAACTGCTTGTTTTACCCAATACGTAGCATACGTTGAAAAATTATTTTCAAATGAGAAATCAAACTTCTCAATCGCTTTAAGCAACCCCTCAATTCCAACTGAAAACAAATCATCATAATCTAATTTATGTTGATAAATTTTAGTGTATTTCCCAATAATTTTATGCACTAAATTTGTGTTATTAAAGATCAACCATTCTAACGCGTCTTGATCATTTTCAAGACGATATTTCTTTAAATACTCTAAATTATGTTGATACTCATTTCCATGCTTTCGCATTAATAAATTATTTGTTTGAATACGATTGTCTTTCATTAATGAATTTGAATTAACTTGACTCATCTTGCTATTAACCTCCCCCAGATTTGAGTTATTAATAACCGAGTGTTGCTTTTTTGTATTTCTCTTTTTGTTATTTTTAATTGCCCCCAGATGTTTCATCCGATACGCCCCTTCATTATTAAATCTCTAACCGTGTTTTCCTACTTACATACTATCCGTTTTTAACCTATCTATTTTCAAATTTTAAGATGATTATGACATGACTAAGTACTCCTAGATCAGTTCATCTTTTTAAAAGCTACTCCGATTGGATGGCTTATCCGGGCTTCCTACTTTCGATAAAAGCATAGATGACTTTAACTCACTGTCAAATACAAACGCCACTTCAGTTAAGGCTTATAAAACACATCATTATGCAATACACCTCACATATATAAATGCATTCCTAATAAAAGATAAAGAGATTCCTGATATATGGTGCGTCATATTCTATTAAGATTCTAAACTTCACTTCACATATTATTCAACTCTTTTAATCTCCTATCATCTCAGGCCATTCCTGTGAAAATCATCACACTTAAGTGAAGTTTTATCTCTGTCATCTAAAGTCATCCCTCCTTTTTCATAAGTGGCTAGTTCACTAATTTATTCCTCTTAAATGTTTTAACCACATTACTAAACATGAACTATTTATGAGCAGATGAAAAACTATTTCCTCTGCATTATATTATTTACCTTTTATAATTATCACAAAAACTTCACATAATATGATTGTAAAATAAGAATAGTGCGAAAGGAGGTTTACCTCATGGGAAAAAATGAAATGGGTTCACCTATGAACGCTGCGAATCCTAACAAAGTTGATGTTGAATTTGGTGTTGGAGATGCAGACTTAAGTCGTCATGTCAAAAAAATGACAAATCCTGCTTCACAAAACTTAAAATCTCAACAAGAGAAACGCGAAAAAGATATGCGCCGTCAATTATAATACGCGTTTAAATCTAATAGATCAAAAAAGGAACCCTCAATGTTGAAGGTTCCTTTTTACTTGAATATAAATCCATAAATAATCAATCCACATATCGAAGAAATCGCTACACTAATTAAATTGACCCAATCATTATTAATCTCTTTAAAACCACCGACTTTTACCGTTTGACGCTCACAGTGATATTGCTTTTCCGTTAACACCCCGCAAACTTCACACTGATATTTCACTTGAACTAACGCTCCGAGCAGACTATCAATTATACTACCTAAAACACCAAAGAGTGTAATGTAGACTAAATGAGACATAAAGGCAACGTGTGTGTCAATAAATAACCGATACCACAGCATAAAACAAAGTGCTATAATAAATGACCCCATAAACGATGAGAACGTTCCTAACCATGTAATCCCCCCTGAGATGCCAGTTGGGATTTTTTTAAACGTTAAGATAGAGATCGGTCCTGTTTTACTTAACACACCTAATTCTGATGCACATGTATCTGCATTAATTGAAGCTATCCCAATGGCTGCAACAATTAATAAGACGGGTTTTGGAACAAAACCATAAATTAAACAACATACCGCTGGAACAAAGCCATTCGCTAGTACCTGAACCTCATCACGTGTTCCCCCTTTTTCATGAACGTGATACAGGTGGTATTTACGTTCTCCTTTATAATAGGTTGCCCAATAGGAGCAGACAAAGCAAACACCAAGCAGACACCACATGCCAAAGCCACCGCCCCATAAAATTAAGTGTCCAATAAGGGCGGCTAAAATCATGCCCTTTAACGTTAACATTTTCAATACATACACCATAAACGCTAACAATAAATTAATTACAAAACTAATCATTTCTCTCCCCCGCAACTAATAATAAATATAGTTTATCATATGTTAAAATTTATGTTAACAATTACCAATAAATGTATAAATAATTGTGAAATTGTCATACTAAATATAAGACCATTTGAGAGGTGAAAGATATGAATCAACAAAAAACTCGTCATCAAGATTTCCAATTATTATTGTTTATGCTCATGTCGTGTCTATTTTTAAGTTTTTTTGTTTATCAACTAACGGTGACATTTACCTTAACTATTGACCAATGGGACATAACACATTACGTGTGGATTGGCTTTTTAGGAATATTTATTATTCTATGTATTTTAAAATATAAAAGTGTTTATGCTGAAGTCATGGCCGAACAAAAAGAATTAGATTTAGTTCAGAAAGTTTTGACATTTAAAAAAACGGATCTTGAACAACAACTTCTGAACA
>DNGE01000018.1:944-1124 GCA_003486705.1 Bacillota bacterium | reverse complement strand
TCTGAACATGAACCCCTATGAGTTTTCAGAACTTGTCGCTGATTTATTTCGCGCCAAAGGTTATAAACGAATTTTTTCAAACCCTCGAGTTGCACATCAATTTTTTGATATTGAAATGTATTTAGACGATAAAAAAGTACTTATCTCATGTCAACTAAATGCACATCGCACACCTATTAC
>DNGE01000018.1:517-734 GCA_003486705.1 Bacillota bacterium | reverse complement strand
CAAGCTTACTTGGATCGACTTCACCATCTCATGAGAAATTTACAGATGGATGAGGGATATTTTGTAACACTCAGTGATTTCGCACCTGAATGTTATGAATTTATCGCTAATAAGCGAATTGAGTTAATGAATGGTTCAGAGTTAGTTGAATCCTTGCTAGAACATACAGATATGTAGCTTACACAGCTTCTTGAAATAAAAAATGGTACATTGCAAT
>DNGE01000018.1:0-202 GCA_003486705.1 Bacillota bacterium | reverse complement strand
CCAACTAAATTACCGATAGGCGAAATAGACATCGCCAAAGTAGAAATCGTTGCCATAACCTTTCCGCGCATGTGAACAGGCGTAACGAGCATAACTGTTGAATTAGCAATCGTATTAAAGATAAATTGAAAACAAAAGGCTGCCATAAAAGACAATATTATAATGAAAAATTGATTACTTAATGTTCCTAAAAAAATGAAAG
>DNGE01000139.1:786-3860 GCA_003486705.1 Bacillota bacterium | reverse complement strand
TTAAGAGCCTTAGGGCTCTTTTTTTGTATTTGTAGAAGTGTTAGCTTTTTTTTATACATTATAGTGAAACGGTTACATATGGTTTTAGATGGGGTTTATTGATATAATTACCTCAATATAAAAGTTAATATATGGTTTATCTAAGTTAGGTATGAAAAGCCTGCCATATATCAATCCACTGCTACGCATACATTAAAGTTTGACACACTCAACATACTCAACACACATCTTACTGTTGGTGTTAACCACTCTATCCAATCTGTCAGATTTCAAATCCTTAATCGAAATCTTAAATCACATGAAATGTTTTTTCGTTTAAAGATTTAGATTTTGAAGGGGTGTCGTTTTAGTGGGGGTGGGTAAGTTGGGCTGTTTTGTGTGGTTAGGGGATTGGTGGTTTGCTTGTATATTAATTTTATAGTTGAGGGAGGAAGAGTTGTGAGGAAGTTTGCTTTGATGGTGGCTTGTTTTGTGCTGTTGCTAGTGGGGTGTTCGAATGAGGTTAGTGATTCTTCACAGTTGAGTGATGATGGGGTTTATTATGAGATTTTTGTTCGAGCATTTGCTGATAGCGATGGGGATGGAATTGGTGATTTTAATGGAATCACTGAGAATTTAGATTATTTAGAGGACTTGGGGATTAAGGGAATCTGGTTGATGCCGATTAATCCGTCTCCGAGTTATCATGGTTATGATGTGACGGACTATTATGATGTAAATGCTGATTATGGAACGTTGGATGATTTTAAAAATTTGATCAAGGAAGCGAATGATCGTGGAATTAAAATTGTGATGGATTTGGTTTTAAATCATGCTAGTTCAGAACATCCTTGGTTTGTAGAAAGCAAGGAGGATGCTAGTAGTCCGTACGCTGATTATTTTGTTTGGGCAGATGCAGACGATACGTCTTATGATTTTAGTGCGTCGCCAATTGATGGAAAGGCTTGGCATAGTTGGTCTAGTCGTAAATATTTTGGTGCGTTTTGGGATGGAATGCCGGACTGGAATGCGTCTAATCAAAAGGTAAGAGATGAGTTTATAAAGATCGGTAAGTTTTGGCTTGATTTAGGTGTCGATGGGTTCCGCTTGGATGCTGCGAAGTATATGTATGCGCAAGGGGAATATAATACGGAATTAAATTTACTTCAGGAAAATTTAGATTTCTGGCAAGAAATAACGGATGGTTGGCGCGAGGTAAATGACGATGTTTATATTGTTGGAGAGGTTTGGTCAAGTTCTTCTTCAGTTGCGCCGTATTATATGAGTTTTACTTCAAATTTTGATTTTGATTTAGCGGATGAAATTATTTCAGCTGTCAGAAATCAAAAAGATACGCATGGTTTTGGATTAATGAAAAATTATCAACGCACGTTAGAAAATTATGCGAAGTATGCACCTAATGGCGATGTTTTTGATGCGACGTTTTTATCGAATCATGATCAAGATCGTATTATGTCAGTTTTTGGTAGTGATACAACGTTAATGAAGATGGCGGCAGAGATTTATTTAATGTTACCTGGAAACCCATATATTTATTATGGTGAAGAGTTAGGAATGCTTGGGCGTAAGCCAGATGAGGATATTCGTTTACCGTTTAAGTGGGGGAATGAGTTTGAAACAACATGGCGTGCCGATCCGTATAATAATGATTTAAGTGATGTTCAAGCACAAAAAGAAGATTCTAATTCGCTTTATAATCATTATAAGACCTTAATTGCTGTTCGTAATGAGAGTACTGCTTTAAGTAGTGGGGACTTTTTAGCGGTTGAGTTTAATAAGTCATTTATGGTTGGACAGATTCGTTATACTTTGGATGAAGCTGTTTTAGTTGCTCATAATGTGAGTGATCGCGATTTAGAAATTTCGATACAGGCAACTGAGGGTGACATTCTTTATTCTAGCAATGATGGTGCTTCAATTAACAACGATACAATCTTAGTTCCAAGTAGCACGACCTTAATATTAACTATACCTGCCGATGAACTACAGGATTATACGACAATAAATATAAAATAGGATAGGTGAAAGTAAGATGAAAACTTTAAAATTAATGATGAAATCGATATATTCAATGGATGCGGTATATGCTTTAAGAAAGGCGCCGATTTTAGCAACAATTGCGATGGGAATTTTGTTATCTATGTTCATGATGACGCCGTTTGCGTACTCGTTTTTAAATGATGATACGTATCGATGGGATGAGAAAATTTGGATGATAACGGATGAAGAAAAAGCAGAGATCGTTGAGATGTTACCGGAGTGCGAAATTACGGATTACAAATTATCATGTCAAGACAGTGCAAAAGTTGTAACAGAAAATGATATTACTGTAGGTGTAAATGTTGATCCAAATACAATAACAAATGGTGTCACATTTAATCAAGATGAGTTAGTATTTGTAGAACAAGGGCGACAGTATTCAATGAATTACGCTTATTATGAAGGGGTAAACTTTACTGAAATCAAGTCAGTGGATACACTTGAGGGATATGAAATGTTATTTAAACCGTTTGGACAATCGTTAAAACCGTTAATGATCGTACCGTTATTATTTGGAAACTATCAGACAGGAATTTTAACATACTTTATTTATGTCGTTGTTATTTCTGCCATTTCTATGATGCTAAAATTCGGTCACGTTAACTTTATTTCATATAAAGAGATGGTTTCGATTATGATTTATGCCTCAGCCTTACCGATTACGATTGCATTAATTTTTGGTATATTCATCACGCCAGCTTTCACCACTTTAATTTTCAATTTTGGAACACCGTTATTCGCCTATGCGATTTACAAACGAAAAGTAATGCCGAATTTAGTTTAAATATGAGAGAACCTATTGGAAATTCTAATGGGTTCTTTTTTTATTTGCTCACTTAAATCCCGTTATTAATTTGGTGCAAACCCATACGTTTAATCAGGTGATGAGTACCATTACAAGACGCATAACAGCCTTCGATTAAAGAGTGATATAAGAACCCAGACTTCGACAAAAACAAACATTACAAAAAATAGGTATAAAATTTTAGAATTTTGGTGCCTTTATACGATATGTTTGAATCAAATGTAACGGC
>DNGE01000139.1:0-514 GCA_003486705.1 Bacillota bacterium | reverse complement strand
TTGTAAGCAATTACATAAACTTGGGAGGTTTAGGAAATGAAAAAATTATTATCTTTAATGTTCGTTGCTGGTTTAGCAGTTTCAGGATTAGTTGCTTGTGGTAATGATTCATCGGACAACACTGATACTGAAAACCCATCTACAGATGGAGGAGACACAGAATCGACTGAAAAAGTAGAAATTAAATTATGGTTAGATGATGATGATTGGGCAGCAGCTATGGAGCCTGCAATTGAAGCAGCTTTACCAAACATCGATATCGTATATGAAAAAGTAGGAGCTGTAGATGCTCGTGCTAAATTAGAATTAGACGGACCAGCTGGTCTTGGTGGAGATATCTTTATCCAACCTCATGATGGAATGTCAGCTTCAATTGAAGCTCAAATCTTATTACCATTAGGAGCAGATTTAGGTGCTCAAATGGAAGAACGCATTTTATCAGGTTCAGTTGCTACTGTTAAATCTGGAGATGCTTACTATGGGATGCCATTAACAACTGAATCAGTTGCTTTAT
>DNGE01000132.1:710-7295 GCA_003486705.1 Bacillota bacterium | reverse complement strand
CACTTGGGAAGATGAGTAAGATTAAAATTGAGATAACAATAAGGACTAACATCATTTCTATTAAAGTGAATCCTTTTTGGTTTAATTTCTTTATTTGTTTCATGGGTATTTCCTCCTTGAGTATCTTTTTATATTTTTAAAAAGTTTCTTTGTATTTAGTTTAAATTGTTTACTAGAATGATGGTGCTTGAATGTAGGGGGCTGGTCTTGGTTGCTAGAAGAGTTGTAGCATGTCAAATACTGGCTGTAAGATGCTTAGATAGATGAGGATGATGAGGATGCCGATGAGTAGCATGAGGGTAAATTGGATGGTTTTGAAGGCCTTGTTTAGGCGGCCGGTGAGATAGGTGAATTCGAATTGTTGGTATTGTTGTAAATCGGATTCGAGGGTGCCGCAGGTAAGGGCGTGTGAGAGGATGAGTTTGAAATAGGGGGAGAAGTAGGGAGACTCTTGGAATAAGACGTCAAGTGGATAGCCCTCTTCGAGTTTTTCTTGGAGGGTTGAGAGAATGAGTTTTAATAACGGGATGGTTTCGAATTGGTTCATCATTTGGAGTGTTTCTTTGATGGATAAGCCGCAACTTAAGAAAAGGTACCACTGGGAACTGAAGTAATAGCTCATCACTTTTTGAATGAGTTTGAATTTGAATAAAACCGTGATGATGTGTTGTTGAAAGGTTTTGTTTTTGATATGAAGGGTGAGGTAAATTAATAGGGATAGCGTCAGGATGAATAGTAGGAGGGTGGCAATGACGCCGATAATGATGTTTAACAAGGATTGATCACTGTTTAGGTTAAGGCTTGCATAAAAGGATTCGATTTGTGGAACGAAGAAGATAAGTAACGCGCCGATAACGACAAGGACGCCAAGAAAGAGTTGCAGCGGGTAGTTTACTTTTTTGAGTAGTTCTTGGCGTTGTTGCCCATTGAATTTTAAAAATTCACTTCCTTTTTTTATGCCTGGTAAGAGGGCGCCAACTTGTTCGCTGCATGTGATCATGTAGCAACATCGGTTTTCAAAGTTTAATTGCTTTAAAATAGTAGAGAATGATTCACCGTTTGCACAGGCGGTCTTAATTTTTTTAACTTCTGATGCGCGGAATAGTACGGCTAATACATCAAGGGCGGCACTTGTTGGATAGCCGCTTTCAAGCAATTGGCTAAAGTGGGTGAGGAATTGTTGTTGTAGGGGTAAGGTCCAGTAAGGTCTTACGAAGACTTTTGTTCGCATTCGAGAAATTCATCACTTAATTGCCGGTATTTAAGTTGCTTTTGGTGATTGTTTTGGTAGAACTGAAACCATTCCTCAAGGTCACGTCCAAATAATATTTCAAATAACGCTTTTGATTGATCATCTTTTTTAATCAGTCGCTGATTGGCGATGCCAATCACGGCATGTTGGAGATCGTGAAGACTCATCCCTAAGTCGAGCAAGCGATTGATCGTGCCAGAGATATTTTTCGCATGCAAGGTCGAGATGACTAAATGACCGGTAAAAGCAGCCCGCAGGGCGTGCGCCGCGGTTGCGCTATCGCGGATTTCGCCGATGACAATGACGTCAGGGTCGTGGCGTAACATTTCCTTAATGCCAATGTCGTAAGTCATGCCGGCACTTTCATTCACCTGCATCTGGACAAGGTCCGGCTGGTGATACTCCACCGGGTCCTCGATGGTCACGATGCTTTTACCTAACTGTTGTTTCAAATAATCAATGAGGGCATACGTTGTCGTGGTCTTGCCTGAACCTGTAGGGCCGCTGATGAGCACGAGGCCTGCCGCTGAGCTCACCATTTCTTTTAAGAGGTCGGCATTTTGAGGAAAATAAGGAATTTCATCAATCTGTTTTAAATGATCATCATAAATGAGACGCATCACCAAACTCTGATAATGATACGTTGGCAAAATAGACACTCGACAATGATACGCTTGTTCTTCGTTGCACATCATTAATAAACCAGATTGCGGCTGTTTCGGATGCGACAACGTTAAGGACGCCTGGAATTTTATAAACGCCAACATATGTTGATAGTCCTTCATCTCTAAAACTTGATCATGAAGCATGAGTTGACCGACGCGAAATTGTACCAACATTTGATCTTGTTTCATGACGAAATGAATGTCGCTGGCCTTGAATTTACGAGCACGTTCAATAATGGAAAGAAGTTGTGTTTTGACTTCCATTTTTTCACCTCCTACAATAACATACAAAAATTAGAAGAGTTTTCCTTTTTTAAAAACATAGAAAATGATATAAAAAGCCCTCTTAATTGAAAAAAGAGCCGAATGTGGTTGAATTTTACAAAAAATAGATGTGATTAATCAAAAATGATACAGCTTGAGGATGATTACGTAGAAGTTTTGTAGAAAAAAGTCTGTAAGCGTTGAAAGTTGTATGAGTTCAAAGTAAAATTAAAGTAAGTTATTGTGAAGGAGTTGGAATGTGTGTTTAATATTATAAATAGTGTTGTAGTCGGCGTATGTCTATTGTTAATGCCGCTTTTGGTTTTAGTTGCTCTGTTTCAAAAAATATCTTGGCGTCGTGATTTAAAGTTTGCTGCGCGTGAGAAATTTACGGGAAATGCTTGGACTAAATTATCATTATGTGTGTTAGGGCTTATTTTAGTTGATGCAGTTATTTCTGCTGTGATGAGCATGTTACCGTTTGGAATTTTCTTCTTTAATGTATTGTTTGTTGGATTTGTGACGTATGGTGTCATTGATGTGGCGAATAAAATTAAACGTGGGGAAGACTTTACTTTTTCAGATTTTTTCCCATTCCAAGATTTAAGCCGTGTTGTTTTATTAACGATTATTCAAAACATTTATTTATTTGGATGGGGCTTATTACTTGTGGTTCCGGGTATTATTAAGTCGTTCTCATATTCACAAACGTATTTTATTTTATGTGAGAATCCAACCATGCCAACGGATGAAATTATTTTACAAAGCCGTCAAATGATGGATGGTCATAAGTGGGAGTTATTTATTTTAAAAGCTAGTTTTATTGGATGGGCAATTTTTGCTACGTTTACATTCGGAATTGCAGGCTTATACATTTTACCGCTATACATCATGTCATTGTACATGTTCCATGATTATGTGAAAAAAGGATACTATAAATCTAGAAAGCACGATAATGTGTATACGATTTATAACTAAAAAAATAGGGTTATCTCAGTTGAGATAACCCTATTTTTTATAGTATGTGCCATGATGTCTGTTTAATTTGGTACGCCTGTTTACCCTCATCACTTTTAATGACATAGGCCTTGTTATCGTGTAGCACATAGGCTACGTTGTTTTCAATGCCATAGCCAATGGTTGATTGTGTTTTGATAAAGGAATCAAAGCTATCGCGACCTTCTTTATCATAGTGTACGCAAACAATCCCTTTAATCAGACCAAGACCTTTAACAAGTGTGTACGTCCAATCATCGGGGGTGATGAAAGATTGGCTATCGCTCCAACCATAGTCAAACCAGCAAATAGCGCCGGCACTTAAACCTGAAAGGATGGTACCTTGTTTATAAGCCTTTATTAAATACTGATCAACGTGAAGTTGTTTCCAGAGGTCTAACATAAAAGCCGTGTCACCGCCACCTACATAAATTAGATCAGCTTGTAGAATTTGCTGCTCAATGGCTTCTTGATCAATGAGACAGTCAACTAGCTGTAAAACTGAAACGTCACAATTTAATTGTTGACCGTAAATGTTTTTAAATACAGTCATGTAGCTTTTTGCGTCATGGCTGGCTGTTGGAATAAATAATGCCTTTGGCTTAACTTTTCCGGTTAATTTAACAATTTCCTTATCAATGGCTAGTGTTTCATGGTAGCGTAACTCACCGCCACCAATGGCAACAATGGTTCCCATTCTCGTTCCTCCTTTAAGCGATAACGTGATTCGATTGCATAAGAACCTTGAATCTCTTTATTATAACGTATGAGACGAACTGAGGTTTATGACAAAAGTGGAATCTTCAGTTTTACGATAGCCGATAACCTTATGTTATCCGATACTGTTTCGGGGAAACCCCGTGCCGCTTCTTAAAAGCCTTTGAAAAGGTGAGCGGGTCTTTGTATCCGACGGCTTCTGCAATCTGGTTTATCGGAAGGTCGGTTTTTAATAAGAGCTCGGCTGCTTTTTTTAGACGGTAGGTGATTAAATAGTCACTCGGCGCTTTATGGATTTGATTTTTAAAAATCTGAAATAAATACGTTCGATCAATGCCTAAGTAGTCACTTAAGGTATAAATGTTAATGTCTTTATAGTAGTGTTGGTGGATATAAGAAAGAGCTTCTTTGAAATAAATGTCTTGGTTGCTTGTGTTATTTTTATTCTCATCTCTTGTGCCATTCGTGCTCATGATATGACCTAACCATTGATATAAGTAACCGAGAATTAAACTATCTTTTCCAAGGTCAAACATATTAATAGCCATTAGGTTTTTGTGGATATTAATCAGGGCCTGGTCTTTGTTATAGGTAAAGATTGGGGTTTGCGTACTTAAGTTCCCTTGTTCTAAAAGAGATTTTGCAAGTGTCCCATCAAAACCAATCCAAATATAGTGCCAAGGATCGACTTCATCTGCCCGATACGTTGTTAACTCGTTCGGTTGAATTAAAAAGCCTTGGTGTGCACTTAATTCAAAGGCTTGTCCTTCGATAATATAAGTGCCTTTTCCTTTTAATATATAATGAATTAAATACTCATCGCGAACAAAAGGTCCAAATTGATGACCGGGTTGACACGCGTCTTCTCCGTAATAACAAACGTATAATTCTTCCGTTCTAGCTACATTAATATGATATTGATTCATAAAACCCTCCCAAGTCAACATGGAAACTGTTATTTTCATAGGTAGCGATTAAAAACTTGATGTGTGTCAACATTATACCATGTTTGCTAAACATGAGACCATTCAATACGTGGAAAATCACGCTATAATAAAAGCGTATACAAAATGAAGTGGAGACATTAAGGGAGGAATATAGGATGACTAAAATTGCATTCTTAGGAGCAGGAAGTACGGTGTTTGCCAAAAATGTATTAGGGGATTGTATGTTAACGGAGTGTTTACATGATGCGCACATTGCCTTATTTGATATTGATGCGGATCGTTTAGCGGAGTCTGAGCTCATGCTTAAAAATATTAATGCCAATTGTAATAATAACCGTGCCACGATTATTTCATACACAGACGCACGGGTTGCTTTTAAAGATGCTGACTTTGTCGTGAATGCGATTCAAGTTGGGGGATATGAGCCATGTACGGTGACTGATTTTGAAATTCCTAAAAAATATGGGCTGCGTCAAACGATTGCAGATACGCTCGGAATTGGGGGAATCTTCCGTGGATTACGTACCATTCCGGTGATGCTTGAGTATTGTGCGATCATGGAAGAAGTTTGTCCAGATGCTTGGCTGCTCAATTACACAAATCCGATGAGTATTATTACGTTGGCGATTCTTCGTGCGACTAAAATTAAAACGATTGGATTATGTCATAGCGTCCAAGTATGTTCAAGCACGATTTTAGATGAACTTGGGATGAAAGTTGAGCATGTGACCGATAAAATTGCAGGTATTAATCACATGGCATGGTTACTCGAAGTCAAATCTAACGGTGAAGATTTATATCCTGAAATTAAGCGTCGCGCTAGTGAATTAAGTGAAAAACATCAGGATATGGTACGCTTTGAAATAATGAAGCGATTTGGGTATTATGTGACAGAATCAAGTGAGCATAATGCAGAGTACTTACCATACTTTATTAAAGATAAGTACCCGGAATTAATTGAAAAATTCAATATTCCACTAGATGAATACCCACGTCGTTGTGTGAATCAAATTGAAGGTTGGAAAAAACAACGTGATGAAATTGTTCATAACAAACATCTTGAACATGAACGCTCACATGAGTATGCGTCATACATCATGGAAGCCATTATCACGAATAAACCATATAAAATTGGGGCCAATGTCATGAACACAGGATTAATTACAAACTTACCAACTGACTGTGTGGTTGAAGTGCCATGTCTAGTAGACGGTAGCGGGATTACCCCTTGCTACATCGGAGACTTACCACCACAACTAGCAGCCCTAAACCGTACCAACATTAACGTCCACCAATTAACAGTCGAAGCCGCCTTAACCTTAAAGAAAGAACATATTTACCATGCAGCCATGCTAGATCTTCACACATCAAGCGAGCTATCAATCGATGACATCTACGCCTTAGTTGATGAACTAATCGAAGCACATGAGGGATGGTTACCGGCGTATAAATAGAACAAAAAACCAGGATTATCTCAAGTGAGGAGATGACCCTGGTTTTTTGTTGAGTGCAAGTGTGAAGATACCAAATGGCGCACATATATAGGAAAATAGCCTTGAGTTTAAAGTTTTAAAAAGGAAAACAAGGATTTTGAATGTATGTTATTAGTAGGGGGCAAAAATTCACTTCAAAGGAGCATAAACATGAACATTAAAAATCAAGAAGAAAAACACATCCATGATCTCGGCTACAAGCAGTTTTTCTACAACAAGGAGGCATTGCTCGATTTAATCGTCAATCAACT
>DNGE01000132.1:0-469 GCA_003486705.1 Bacillota bacterium | reverse complement strand
CCATGGGCTGATAAATTACGGCTTGAAGATTTAAAACTCATCTCATCGGAAGGAGTTGATGACGAGTTTAAGAAAAAAAGTGGCGACATCGTCTATGAAGCGACTATTGATGGACAAGACATTATCTTTATCATTATGCTTGAGTTTCAATCAAGCGTGGATTACTCCATGCCTGTGCGATTGCTGCAATATATGTTGATCCAACTGAATCGCTATATGGCGGACCATTACAGACAGCCGAATGTAAAGGATTTAAAACTACCAATTATATTCCCAATTGTTTTATACAATGGGAAGGAAAAATGGAATGCGGCGCTCGAGTTAAAAGATTTATATGAAAATGCCGATTTATACGGGAATGGTATATTAAACTTTAAGTATGATATACTAGATGTGAATAATAACTACAGTAAGCAAGAGTTGATTGATAATCCAAATTTAACGAGTGTGTTGTTTTTGTTTGACCAAA
>DNGE01000023.1:3971-6985 GCA_003486705.1 Bacillota bacterium | reverse complement strand
TCCTTCAATCATAATAGATGCTGTTAAATCACCATCTTCATAATCGCTTGCACTTACATCGGCGCGTGGGTCAAATGTTTCACCTAACGTAATCGTTTTATTCGATAATCCTAATAAAATAGGCGCTGTGTTTGGTTTTTCTGTTTCTTCAGATTCTGTTCCATAAATAAGTTGTGAATACATTTCAGGCCCACTTGTTGACATGCGTTGTGTTAAATGGATTGACTCGATTTGCGCATCACCTTTTAGCTTAAATGTGTATGTTCCGCCTTGTTCAATCGTTTTTCCTTCCCACACGTTGCTAAAGTCAACAACTGTATACCCATTTTCATATGTTACGACACCGGCAGTATATTCACCTGATGTTAACGCCTCATCTGATTTAATATATAGTTTTGGTGATTTAATTGTTTCACCTGCGCGTTCAACTGCTTTTAAGACCTCATCTGTTTCTTCCACTTTTTCATTGTTTTTAACTGTGATGATATAGCCTTTTGGATTAGATCCCCATGCTTCTTCATACGCTTCAATTGTTACCGTAACATCTAAGTCAGAATGAACAATTTCATATTGTGGTAAAGCGTCACTTCCGAATAAAGCTTCTTTTGTTACAGTCGTTAATTCATCACGCTTAGATGATGTGGTACTTGCATCTTGCGATTGCATCCACCCAATAATACCACCTAAATTATTTTCATTGACATAAGTTGCTTTTTCTTCAATCGAGCGACTATTATCATATGTGAAAAACATTCCTGTACTTAAATCGTATAAGTATGGCGCTTTCGATTCATCATCCCAATACTCTGTTAATCCTGGATACTTTGATTTTAATGTATCTAAGTTGCGATATGACCACACACCAGACATACGTCCACCATCTCCTGATGTTAATGGGGCTTCATTAATTGCGCCATAAGATGGTGTTTGATCAGCATCTTTAGTCGACAGTGATGCTTCTCCAAATAATCCTGGTAACGCTGGATTTGAACCTGCTTCTACTTCATTCCATCCACGTGTATAATAAGCAGCTCCAACGACGATCTTTTCGGGTTCTGCCCCTTGCTCAATTAAATACTCCACTGATTCTGAAATCGATAAGTTACGACCTTGCATCGGATCATTTTCATTTGGATATAAGGCTGTTTGATGGCCACTCACATCATCCCAGGCTCCTCGCATGTCATACGTCATAATGTTAGCAAAATCAACAAGTTCAAATAATCGGTCAACATCAATTCCTGCATCGACTTTATCTTTTGGAGCTGGTAATGCCACAGATAATTCAATTGTTTTTCCAAGTTTAGCACCTAGTTCATCGACACCTTCACGTAAATCTTCTAACAATTGAATATACAGTTCTTTATCTGCCTCACTTGCATACGGATTTCCTTCATCATTTTTATTATCAACTAAATCTGGTTGACGAACTTCACCGGCAAATTCCCAGTCAATATCAACAAAATCCATATTTGTATATTCAATAAACTTCATAACGTTCTCGACAAACGTTTCACGTGCCTCATCATTTGCTGCAACTAATGGAAAATCAGCCGATTTAGACCATCCTCCAATTGAAACACCTAGTCTTAAGTTTGGATTTTCGGCACGTAATTCTTGTAATGCATTTAAAATTCCGGCATTCGCCGCATCCCATTGAACACCCTCTTGTCCAACTGGGGCTCCAACAGCTGCATCTTTATCCGTAAAGATTAAATTTCCTTGTGCATCAAAATCTAAAAAAGCAAAATTTAAATGCGTTAACTGATCAGCCGGAATATCTTTAGGATAAAAGTTTCCTTGCCCACCCCAAATTGACCAATCGCCATAATACATCACATTACGTTTTTGCGTTGATGTATAGGTGATCGGACTAACTTCTTGCTCAAGACTCGTTTCCATTTGAGCATTCATTGTAAGTTGTGTACTTGCTAATGTTGCAAGTGCCACAAACACAGGAACAGCTATACTTTTTCGTCTCACTAATTTCATATTTCGTTCATCTCCTATACCTTAAGATAAGTTAAGTTTAAGAGATAATTTTTTATTTTGTTTTAAAATGTAAGTTTTAAACTTTATAATGTCATAATTGATTTTTTTCTTCCACTTTGACATTCAATAGCTCAGTTTACCCCTTATTAAATGATTCATTTGCATCTATATTTAAACAGAAAGCTATTTAATAATTAGAACCCAAGTCTGTGTCGACACTTTTTCGGAATCGGATTTGCGATTTTAGTGATTTTAGTGATTTTAAAAGAGACGTGCATTTACAAAAAATGCGTTACACCCCACTTTTTCCCTAGATGAATTTCACAAGTCTAAAGCCATATTCCTCTCATTAAACCATCCTCTCTAAAATCATATTTAGTTAAATAAATCCCCTTTTTATTATCCATTTTTTTGTCGTTGTTTCATAAAAATCACCATGCTATAATGTCTTGTACTATTTTTGTTAAAAATAAGTATTGTATATGTAACCAACCGTTGATTAAAACGTTGGTTTTTAGTTGCCTACTTTATTCAAAAAAAACATCTTTTTCTTATTTAATTGAATTTTTCAACCGGCGGATACACATCATAATAAAAACACTAATGATTCCCTATATACTGATTATCAATGCGACTGTCAGTTTACGTATATTCAAGCAATAGTCATCAGAACTTATATGATTCAGAACTATAAAATCTTATCTAAGCCATGACTTTTTGCTACACTTTAAAATACACGCTATTTAGGAGGAAGTATGAAAAAAAATCTCAAAAGATCTTTTTTTGTTTTTATTGGGGGGATTCTTTTATTTACATTTAGCATCACCATAAATTCTATTCAGTCGCATCAACGTGAACCTATTAAAGTTGGATTTTATGAGTATCGTCCACATTACTATCTGGATAACCATAGTAACCCAAAAGGCTTTTATCATGATATACTTGAAATACTGGCAGATAATTTAAATTTTACATATGAATATGTACCTGTTACGCCTAGTGAATCACTTAATTCCTTACAT
>DNGE01000023.1:0-3733 GCA_003486705.1 Bacillota bacterium | reverse complement strand
TCCTATGACTACAGAACATTCTACTGAGTTTTTGTATAGCAAGTATTACATTAACCTTGATTCACTAGCCATTTACACAAATCAGAACATTGCCTACGGTGACATTGGGGGGTTAAATAATCAAACGATTGGATATTTAAAAAATGATGCAAATCATTTAAAATTCATTAGCCTTTTAAAAGACCATGATGTACATTTCACAACGGTTCCTATTAACTCATATGACGAACTGATCGAAAACTTTTCTAATAAAAGTGTCGATAATATTATTTACTCTGCATACGGAGAGGAATTAGATTCAAATCTTATTATTTCTCAATTTCATTTTGCACCCGTCTATATCGTAACTAATCCTGAAAACAGTGAGTTCATGGATGTTATTAATGACTTTTTCGAAAGCCAAAATGTTCAAGGAAGCGGCTTTCGTCAACTTTACAACAAATATTTTAATGTTTATCAGCAACTAAATGATATCTTATTACTCGTATTATTTTCTTTAACTTGCCTCATAGCCTATGTTTTATTTAAAAACCTAAAAAAATACTGTTATAATAAACGATTAAGAAAAAAAATTGCGATAAATATTGAAAAAAATCAGTATCTCTTACACTATCAACCGCTTATTAATCCTCGTAATCAAAAGATTGTTGGCTTTGAAGCACTACTTCGACTTAAGGAGGGCAAGCAAATTTTAAGTCCCTATTTCTTTCTTTCTTCTATCGAACAAGCTAATATGATGTACGAGATAACATTTTGGATTTTAAAACAAATTACAGCTGATTACAGCTACTTTACAACGTTAACGCCGTTGGGTTTAAGTGATTTTTATATTTCAATGAATATTTCGTTCGAAGAACTTAGCAACCCATTATTCATTTCAAATTTAATGACCTTAGTCGATAACTCTTTGATTGAGCCTGAACAACTTTGTTTTGAAATTGTTGAACGTCATAAATTAAAAGGAAATGAAGCTGAAAAAATTATTGCGCAGTTAAGAACCATGGGCTTTAAAGTGGCCATAGATGATTTCGGAACGGAGTATTCAAACTTTGATATATTAGAGAAAATTGAATATGATATTATAAAAGTTGATAAATATTTTATAGACAATCTCGAACACTCTTTTATCAAAAATGGATTTATTAATTTATTATCTACTATTAGTCAACATAAAAACAAAAAAATAATACTTGAAGGTGTAGAAACAGTAGAACAACTCCAATTAATCAATCAAATGAATAGTCATAATTTATACATTCAAGGTTACTATTACGCTAAGCCTTTACCTATTACTGAAATCAAATATTTCCTTCAAAAAATGAATAAATAACTATAGCCCTAACTAGCCACCTCTTATGTCTCATTGTAATAGGTGGCTTTTTATATGCCACCTGTTTTGTTGGCTCTGTTTATCAGTTGGGTTCACCATTCAGTACCTGTTCGAAATCATGCCTTTCTCTCGTTATTTAAATTTTAAAAATGAATACGAATAAAGCATTATCTTTCCATTAGAAGTTATCTCTAATTCACTTCCTAAGTAAGAAAACACCTTACATATCTCCATCAAAACATATTTCCTGCACCTATTTTAAAGCCTCATCCCCCCATGATTCAAACAGAGCTTAACCTTTTTATTCCAATCTAAGTTATCTCCATGTATAATAAAAAATAGATCGAAATTTGAATTTTTTTGTTTTAGGAGAGTCCCATGTTACGAATTGCAATTTGTGATGATGAATCACTTTATATCCAACAACTATCAACGCTAATTAAACATATTCTTTCAACTCAATCTCAACCTGTTGAAATAAAAACATATGTATCCGGCCTTAATCTCATGGCATTTATTTCAGAGAACCCGACTTACTTTGATCTGATCTTTTTAGATAATTTAATGCCACAAGTAAACGGCATTAATGTCGCTAAAACGATCAGGTTATATAACAAAACAGTTCCTTTAATTTTTGTCACAACCACAAAAGAATACGCCTTTGACAGCTATCAAGTTAAAGCGAGTCACTACTTACTAAAACCAGTGTCTGAAAAAGAGCTTAACCTCGTCCTAACAGACTATTTATTAAACGCTAAGTCAAAAAATGACGCCACCCTAACGGTGACGCTACAACATGAAATTCATACCCTGACCATTAATCAGGTTTATTATTTTGAATCAAAACTTAGAAAAATAACAGCACATACGCTGGCTGAAAATATTGTTTTTTACGAGAAACTATCCAACTTAGAAACACAACTTCCAAACCATCAATTTATACGAACACATCAAAGTTACTTAGTCAATATGACTTATATTAAATCGATCAAAAACGGATTTCTTATTTTATCAAACTTAGAAGAAATCCCGATTAGCAAAAAATATCAAACAACCGTTAAAGAAGCATTTATGACTTACTTAACTCAACAACTAAACTAACAGACGAGGTTTTATTATGTTCATTTGGCTTAAACTTATTTTCATGATTTTTATTCTCCTATTGACCTGCCGGACAAAACCTAAAACTTATGCCACATCATCATTTTTAGTCGGCACTTGTTCTGTTTTACTATTCCTATTACTAACTAATCATCTCTCAATTAGCAGTTATCTACTTGCAAATAGCCTTCTCTTTTTATTATCCTATTTCTTTCAAAAAGAGAAGATTCATTCCCTCATTTTTTACTTTATTAACTTTTATGCTGTCCTTTTTTCAATGGCCTTCTTTTTAACACTTCTTGAGGTCATTAGCAAACAAAACATTTATCTTTTTATGAGCCAAGACCCGTTACTCATTTACTTATTACTATCTTGTTCAACACTAGGTGTCATCATCTTTAACTATATATTAAAAAAAGAAATCCAAACAAATCACTGGGACTTTGTCTTTAAAACAACATCACTCCCCTTTATCTTTCTCATTCTATTACTTCTATTAACCAAAAAAGTGACCTTCTTATTCGTCATGATGTATACCAAACATAGTTACGAAATCTCCTTAACGATATTATTAGCACTTGGTTTAGAATTAATCTTCGTAGCGGCATATCTTCATTCCATAAAAAAATCATACGACCTATCCATTTACAAATATGAACAACGCATCTTAAAACTACAATATGACCTGAGAGCCTCTTATTACGAACAACTAGAAAGCTATCAACTAAACCTCCGTAAAATCGCCCATGACCTTCATCATCATAAACTCGTGCTCTCACACTATCTAAAACATCAAAACTACACCGCAGCCCAATCATATTTAAATGAATACAGTTTGCACCTTGAAAAACACCAAGCCATCAAACTGAGCGCACACCCTATCTTAAATGCCCTATTACTTAAAACGTATGATCAATGCCAACAGCACAACATCGAATTTAATCCAAACATTAAACTAACAGACTCGTTATGTATTTCTGATTTTGACTTATGCATCCTCATGGGAAATCTCTTAGATAATGCCGTAGAAGCTTGCTGTAAGATTGAACCACCCTCACGCTTTATCACCGTAAACGCCCAAGAAATAAATCAACATTATACCTTTAAAATTGGAAACTCGTATCAGGTTACACAAACACATAAAAAGAACTTCTTTCAAACATCGAAGCACGATAAATTATCACATGGCCTCGGCCTTTCAAACGTAGAACGTGTTGTGAATAAATACAATGGATTACTAGATTTTAAAATACATGATTCAGAATTTATTGTGATACTTGTTATTCCTATAACATAAAAAAA
>DNGE01000168.1:7494-7870 GCA_003486705.1 Bacillota bacterium | reverse complement strand
AACCTCTTGTGCTTTTTTCATATAAAGTAAACTTTTATAACACACTTTGCTTTGCAGCATCTAACGTGTTGCGAAGCAACATCGTAATCGTCATCGGACCAACACCACCTGGAACCGGTGTGATGTAATCAACAACTTCTGCGACTTCATCAAAAGCAACATCGCCAGCAAGTTTACCCGTTTCTAAACGGTTAATCCCCACATCAATGACAACTGCATTTGGTTTCACCATATCCGCTGTAATAAAATGTGCTCGCCCAATGGCTACAATTAAAATATCAGCAAGCTTTGTCATCTCTTTTAAGTTTTTAGTTCGTGAATGACAAACTGTTACCGTTGCATTTTCATTTAATAATAATTGAATTAATGGTTTCCC
>DNGE01000168.1:0-7228 GCA_003486705.1 Bacillota bacterium | reverse complement strand
GACGCTAAGCGTCCCACTTGATTTGGATGGAAACCATCCACATCTTTGTGCTCTGAAATCGCGTGAATCACGTGATCTTCATTAATATGTTTTGGTAATGGTAATTGAACTAAAATACCATGTACTGAATCATCAACGTTAAGTGCTTCAATCTTTGATAACAATTCTGATTCGCTAATTGTCTCTGGTAATTCAATAATTGTCGACTTAAATCCTGTTTCTTCGCAGCCCTTTTTCTTGTTACGGACATACGTTTGCGATGCTGGATTTTCACCGACAATAATCACTGTTAAATGTGGGATAACGCCTGTTTGTTCAATAAAAGTTTTTGTTTCTATTTTTAAAGCTTCACGATAATTTTGTGCCACTTCTTTTCCGTTAATAATTGTTGTCATGGGTACTCCTTTACAAAATACGATTTTTTTCTTATTATACCGTATTTATCCCGTATTAGTACAATGGAAATTCATGTGTTAAAGCTAACACTTCTTCCCGAATTTTCGACAACTTATCTTGATTATCGTGATTTTTTAACGCACGATCAATAAAATCGGCGAGCTTCACCATTTCAGCTTCTTTAAATCCACGCGTTGTGACCGCCGGCGTTCCTAAGCGAATCCCACTTGTGACAAATGGTTTCTCACTATCAAATGGAATCGTATTTTTGTTACACGTAATTGCGACCTCATCCAAAATCTTCTCTGCGACTTTCCCTGTTAAACCAACACTGCTTTTTACATCAACTAAAATTAAGTGATTATCTGTCCCACCTGCAATCAGTCTAAATCCTTTCGCTTCTAAACTTTTTGCTAATACGTCAGCATTTTTGACAACTTGCTGTTGATACGCAACAAATTCATCAGTTAAAGCTTCACCAAACGCAACAGCCTTTGCGCCAATGACATGCATGAGCGGTCCACCTTGAATTCCTGGGAAAATGACTTTATCAAGTTTAGTCGCAATTTCGGCATCATTCGTTAAAATTAACCCACCACGTGGTCCACGTAACGTTTTATGCGTCGTACTCGTCACAATGTCTGCATATTCGACTGGGTTTTGATGAAGACCAGCCGCAACCAATCCTGCTATGTGTGCCATATCAACCATTAACTTCGCACCGACCTCATCGGCAATAGCACGAAACTTCTTAAAATCAATTTCACGAGAATACGCCGATGCTCCAGCAACGATTAAAGCTGGTTTGACCTCTTTTGCGATGTTTAAAACTTCATCATAATCAATCATTCCCGTTGTGGCACTCACGCCATAGTCATAAAAAACATAATCAATCCCCGAAAAACTTAAGGGATGCCCATGTGTTAAATGGCCACCATGATTTAAATTCAGCCCAAGTACTTTGTCTTTTGGATTAATAAGCGCGCGATAAGCTCCCATATTCGCTTGTGATCCCGAGTGTGGTTGAACATTAGCAAACTTCGCACCAAACAATGTTTTTGCACGCTCTCTTGCTATATTTTCAATCTTATCCACATGCTCACATCCGCCATAATAACGTCTGCTTGGATATCCTTCTGCGTACTTATTTGTCAAAATTGACCCTTGCACAGCTAACACATCTTTCGATACATAATTTTCAGATGCAATGAGCTCAATATTTTCTTCTTGTCTTTTAGCCTCTAATTGTAATACATCAAATACTTCGACATCCTTCAACATAATCCCTCCTACAGGTTTCCCCTTTATAGCATTATATGCTTCACTATAACATAGTATATTAACATAACTCATTAAAATTGCTCACAAAAAAAAAGAGTGCCTAATAGTAAACGATTTTACTATTAAGCACCCCTAAGGAATACTACTACTGATTTATTTAACATCGCAAATTATTTACTGTGATACTAAATAAGATAATATCCGACGACTTATAGTCTATACTGTTAGCAAACTATAAGATTTAATAGATAGTCAACGCCGCAACTATCGGCAGTTTTCATAAGTAGGTTATTCAAGTGAGTTATACTAGACGTATATCAAACATTAATTATATTAATAATTGATTGTGGTTCACATTGATCTACTTACTAAATCAATCAGCGGTAAATAGATAATAAGTTTATCTGATATTAGTCAGTACCAAAGAACTATTTACATAAATTCCTTCACTTTTTCCTATAACTTTTAACATTTGTTATTTTGTGTATTTATGATAAAACAATGATTTTGAATTAAGATATATTCCTAACTATAGCGTATAGCTATTTTAAATCAATAATTTTAAACCATTAATACGTAACAAAGCTAATTTTTATAGTCATTCGTCGGATTCAAAAGAACTGGTAGATTTCAAATATAATCGATTTAAAATCTAGTCAGCGCAACGTCATGTGAAGCATCGGTTGCTCTACTTCGTAGTTCCCATTAATATAATGCCCACAAAATTTATTTTTACTCTTATGTTCCGATATTTTTATTATTTTTTTGACAAGAAAATATAAAAAGAGATTGCAATTATAATAGACTCTTCTACAATAATGCAATCTCTTTTAGGAGTTATTTTAATTATGGTCCAACAAAATTATTTTAATGTGGGCTGTTAGGGATTCCCACCGTTCCGACTTTTTTATTTTTTAAAGTGGGTCAATCGGTTGATGCCACATCCTAATCTTTTTTTATATAGTGTATTAGGTTTCACTACTTCCCTGTTTTTGTTTTTAAAGTGGGGTTTCGGTTCCGCCACTATCCACATTGAAATTTTTAAGTGAAGTTATGGTTCTTCACCTCGTAACTCCCATTTATAGATTACCCATATTTCAAAATTTTAAACATATTTTTAAACAAAAAAAAGATACATCACCTAAGCGATGTATCTTTTTTGCAGCCTTCACGCGAAGGCTTACTGATCTCATGACTTATTGTATCAAGATAAACCCTAGAAGTCAATACTTCTTATTTACTCATATAATTCTTAAACACATCTGAAAAATCCTTTTTCGCATACGCTTTTTTACTTTGCTCCATCCAATTAAATGAATATTCATTAATTTGAGCAAAAACTTGAGCAACATCTGCTTGTTCATGACGCATCGAACCACATGCCGAAACAGCAAGTTCTAACGACTTTTCAGACTTTTGTAATAAGTGATGATTCTCCTCATTGATTTGGCCAATTTTAATTAATGACTTATAAATATCTTTTAATCCCTCAATTTGATTCTTATTCACATCAATTGAATAAGCCACATCCCCCAACGTAAACTTCAACTCACAATCTAAATCAATCGTTCCCGCCGTCTCAATCAAAACATTCGACACCGCATGCTTATAATACTCATATCGCTTCACCGTACGCTTTTTACTCACAGCCGATGTCCCATCCACATGAATAAACGCCAAATTCGTAAAACAATACTCATCCGTTCTAGACTTAATTAAAAAGAAAATCTTCTCACCATCTTCATGCATAATATAGTCATCCGCATCGACCATATTATATTTATCCGGCGTCACAATCGTTCCAATATCACTTAACCCTAATGCATCCGAAGCTAATTTTTTTAACATCTTTCATTCCTCCTTCATATTTAGTATTAGTATAACATACCTAAAGCAAAATAGAATATTCAAGCACAGCCACTCCATCAGAACTTTTGTCAACATTAAGGAATTCATACATGCTTTTCAAATGATACATCCAAAATAAACGATAAACATAAATACAACATATCACCAATTAAAATTAAAGTGAATTTTGTTTCATTTTTTGTATTTAACTATTCCCTGTATTAATAGACAACACCCTATATCTATTTTATTGAGAACAAAATATACTCCAAGATAAGTTATCAAAATAATATCTATTAAGCTATAAAATTCATAAAGTAATGTTCCGAATTTGTACACAATATTGAACATAATATTTAGCGAGCAATTTATTTGTCGCCCCTAAGGCAAAACCTTTCCTAACGCTACAAACCCCAGCTCATATCGAAAACAAAAAAAAGTGTCTCGTATGGCCCCGAGACACTTTATAACTAACTTGTATAAGTTAATTTCATTCTTTAAAAATAAATTATTCTAATCCTAAACGTTCAAAAATACCATCAACCGCTTTTAAATGATACGTATGATCAAATGCATCTTCAATATCTTCAGCGCTTAACACTTCTTTTAACGTTTCGTCATTTTCAATTAAAGCACGGAATGATGTTTTATTTTCCCAAGCAAACATCGCTTTCGGTTGAACAATATCATATGCTGTTTCACGAGCATATCCTTTTTCAATTAATTTTAACATCACACGTTGAGAGAAAATAACACCTTGTGTTTTATTGATGTTTTCCATCATATTTTCTTCATATACCGTTAAGTTCTCAACAATGTTTGAGAAACGTCCTAACATGTAATCAAGTAACATCGTTGCATCCGGTAAAATAATACGCTCAGCAGATGAATGTGAAATATCACGTTCATGCCAAAGTGGTACATTTTCAAATGCAGTCATCATATATCCACGAATAACACGCGCACATCCAGCCATGTTCTCAGAACCGATTGGATTACGTTTGTGAGGCATCGCTGATGAACCTTTTTGTCCTTTACGGAAGAACTCTTCCGCTTCGCGAACTTCAGTACGTTGTAAATGGCGAATTTCAACCGCCATTTTCTCAATAGAAGACGCCACTAAAGCGATCGCTGACATGTAAGCCGCGTGACGGTCACGTTGCAGGGTTTGCGTTGAAATCTTAGCAGAATCAATTCCTAATTTTTCGCACGTGTAATCTTGCACGAAGAATGGAATGTTCGCGTGTGTTCCAACCGCTCCAGAAATCTTACCGCACTCAACTGCGCGAGCTGCTTCTTCAAAGCGCGCTTGCTGGCGTTTCATTTCTTCATACCATAACGCAAGTTTTAAACCAAACGTAGTGATTTCAGCATGCACACCGTGCGTGCGTCCCATTTGTACCGTGTGTTTATGCTCTTTTGCTTTTGCAGCTAACACATCAATAAACTTTTGGATATCTTCACGTAAAATATCATTTGCTTGCTTTAATAAGTATCCATAAGCCGTATCAACAACATCCGTTGATGTTAATCCGTAATGAACCCATTTACGTTCTTCTCCACATGTTTCACTTACCGCACGTGTAAAAGCAACAACATCGTGACGAGTTTCTGCTTCGATTTCTAAAATACGATCGATGTCAAATGAAGCGTTCTTCCATAACTTTTCAACATCTTCCATCGGGATATGACCTAAGTGAGCCCATGCTTCACAAGCAAAGATTTCAACTTTAAGCCATGCATCAAATTTGTTTTGTTCAGTCCAAATAGCTCTCATCTGCGGACGAGAATAACGTTCGATCATGTCGTTCACCCTTCCTTAATAACCTACCATTTTATTGTATCTTAAATTCATCATTCCCTCAATGAAAGTCACATATACTTTTCATAAAAAACCGCTTTTATTGTAAAATTTTAGAGAACATCTTTCATTTTACTTCTTTTTCTACTCACAATCAGACATCTAGCAGCATACTGAAATCAATCTTAAAAATCATTGTTGCAAACAATTGAAATAAATCATAAAAAAATGAGGCCTAAGCCTCACTTCTTATACTTTTTTAATCATTGATTTCGATTTTGGTAAGTTCTCAACATACGGTAATCGAATATTCATACTCACGCCTGATTCCACATTTTTTGCTTCTACACTACCTTGATGTGCCATAATAATCGATTTAACAATCGATAATCCAAGACCTGATTGCCCTTGATTCCCTTTATAAAAACGCTCAAATATATGAGGGAAATCCTTAGTTGCAATTTGCGGCCCATCATTTGAAATCATAATATCAACAGCATTTTCTTGAATACGTGTTTCAATCACAATTTCACTTTTAGCATACCTTGATGCGTTCGTAATAATATTTGATAACGCTCGAATCATCTTTTCTTCATCAATTTCAACTAATACCGTAAAATCTAAATCTAAAATAAAACGCAGGTCTCGCTCAGCCACAATCGTTGACATTTTATGATAAAAACCGTTTAAAAATTCATTTAAATCAATGCGTTCAAATTCAAAACTACTTTGCGTCGCATCTTCTAGTTTAGATAAATATAAAATAGCTTCGACCATCTTTTGCAGTGTTTCACTTTCCTTGGAAATAATTTCGCTCGCTTCATCAATCGTGAAGATCCCATCTTTTAATCCTTCAGAATAACCACGAATGTTCATTAACGGCGTCTTTAATTCATGCGAGGTATTTTCAAAGAAAGCCTTGCGTTTTCGGTCATTATTGACGATACTTTCTGCCATTTCAACAATACCTTCATCGAGTTCTTGAATTTCATCGTTTGTAAAAATCGTCCGTTTGGGTGCAATTAAATTACCTTTAAAATCACTAACTTTATTTTTAAGTTCATGAATTGGACTTGAGATATTATTTTGCACATAAATTCCAAAGAATGAGGCAATTAACATACTCACAAGCGAAGTAATAAACAAGATACTTAAGTTAATGCGATTTAATGAGTTAATCATTCCTTTTTCACTTAACAAAATAATATCGTAATGATTTAGCCCTTTATCAACTGATCCATTAACCATGATATATTTTTTTTCTAACTGTTTTATATCAAAGTCATCCGCTTGTAACATTTCTTCAATCGTCACATTGTCACAAATAACAGACTTAGTATTATCCACCTTATTATGTTCAACAATAACTAAATTTGATTTAACTAAGCGCATGAGTTGATTTTGTATTTGACTGCCTACCGACCATTTAGAATAGTCTTTCGTTTGTAAATCGATTGTAATAATTTGAAGTTCTTTTTGCATATCTTCAACGATTCGATACGTTAAATATTGATTCGAGGAAACAGTAAACAACGTAAACGACGTCATAATAGCAATTAAAATAACAAATAAATAACTCGTTAATAACTTTCGCTCAAGTTTCATATTAAACTCCTATGACTAAGACTTACATCACGTCATCCATGCGATATCCATAACCCCAAACAGTTGTAATTTCAGCCTCTGCATTTTCATTTTTTAATTTTTTACGCAGACGTTTAACTAAGTCATCAACCATTCGCGATTCACCCACATAGTCGTAACCCCAAATGTTTTGAATTAAGTTTTCACGTGTAAATGAAATGTTTTTATTTTTAACAAAATATGAAATTAACATATATTCATTATTCGTTAATTGTAATTCAGTTCCCTGAACATAACAAACACGTTTTGAATCATCAA
>DNGE01000081.1:6692-8494 GCA_003486705.1 Bacillota bacterium | reverse complement strand
AATAAGGAACAATGGAAGTAGTAAAATTAATTGACGTAACAAACTCAAAAACATTGCTATTTTCGCTTTACCAATTGATTGGAAATAGCTTGATCCTGTTATAACAATTGAAACAAGCGGTAGCATCATGAGATAAATTCGAATACCATTTACTGTAATCCCTAAAAGTTCCTCATCATTATTAAATAACGAAATGATTTGAGTAGGGAAAACTTGAACAACCGTCCATCCAATTAATAAAACAACAAGTGCTGCAGACGTTGAAAATAATAACGTTTGGTTAGCACGATGGTAATTTTTCGCTCCATAATTATAACCAATAATCGGTTGAGATCCTTGATTCATTCCGAAAATAGGCATTAAGAAGATCATCGAAACAGCTGATATAGTGGCCATTGCGCCAATGGCTAGGTCACCTCCATACGCTTTTAACGTATTATTACAAATAACTTGAACGAAACTTTGTGCTAATTGCATCGCAAACGGTGCAACCCCAATGGCAAGCATCAACTTTACCAAATCAAAATCTAATGCTAAATTCTGAACCTTAAACTTTAAATTTGACTTTCCTGCTGTGTAATAAACAATCGCACACACAGCTGTTAGCATTTGCGCTAATACGGTTGCAAAAGCCGCCCCTTGTATCCCAAAGCCAAAAACAAAAATAAATAATGGGTCCAAGATAACGTTTAACACACAGCTTGCAATCATTATGAGTGCTGAAATTAGTGGCGCACCATCCGCACGAATCGTTCCGTTTAAGGCGAACCCCATGATATTGAAAATAGTGCCAAGTAAGATAACTGAGATGAACTGATCAGCATACACCAATGTTTGATCACTTGCACCAAATAACATTAAGATTGGTTTTTTAAATGCGAAACAAACTAACATGAGTAAAATCCCAATTACAAAAGATAAGGTAAAGGCATTACCGATAATGCGTTCAGCTTTATCTTTTTGTTGTTGGCCTAACTTAATTGAAATATTGGCACTTGCACCAGTCCCGACAAGCATTCCGCATGCGAGAATAATCGTCGAAATTGGAAGTGTAATCCCAACACCTGTAATTGCATATTGTCCAACCTCTGGAATATTACCAATGAAGATTCGGTCCACGACCGTGTACATGGCATTGACTAACATCCCAACAATAGCTGGAATTGAATATTTCAACAATAATTTCCATATAGGCTCTGTTCCTAATACGTTGTGTGAATTCATAGAATCCCCCCATTTTCTCAACTTAAACTAATCGTTAGTTTACGATTTCCACTATATAAACTATATTCTAATTTAAGTAGTTTTACGACAGAATTCTATTTTTCTTCTAAAGTTGTTAAGAAACGCTCAATTCGCTGTAACGCCTCCATGATGTTTTCCATTGACGAAGCATAGCAAGCACGAATAAACCCTTCCCCACAATCACCAAAAGCATTTCCAGGTACTGTTAAAACTTTTTCACTTAATAAAAGTTTTTCACAGAACTCTTCCGATGTTAAGTTTGTTGACTTAATACTTGCAAAAACATAAAATGCACCGTTTGGCTCAAAACATTGTAAGCCTAACTTCTCAAATCCATCCACTAAAACACGACGACGTCGGTTGTATTCTTTTACCATGTTTTCAACTTGCGTATCTCCATGCTTTAACGCTTCAATCGCAGCATATTGTGAAACGGTTGGAGAACACATAATGGCATATTGGTGAATTTTTTTCATGGCACTAATTAAGATTGAGTGCCCACAAACATATCCTAAACGCCATCCGGTCATCGCATAGGCTTTTGAAAAACCATTAAT
>DNGE01000081.1:2208-6422 GCA_003486705.1 Bacillota bacterium | reverse complement strand
GCATAAATTTCATCTGAGATAATGATGATATCTTTATCTTTAAGGACTTCGACTATTGGAAGCAATTCTTCGCGTGTCATAATTGATCCCGTTGGATTGTTTGGAAATGGTATGATGACGACTTTAGTTTTAGGTGTGATGGCTTGCTCCAAGCTTTCAGCCGATAATTTGAATTCATCTTCTGCTCGTAGTTGTAGGATCTTAGACGTTGCACCTGTGAAGGCTGTGCATCCTTTATAAGCAACAAAACTCGGTTCAGGAATCACGACTTCATCACCTGGTCCAACAAGCGCACGTAAAGCTAAATCAATACCTTCACTTCCACCAACTGTGACTAAAATTTCATGATCTGGATTATATTTTAGGTTAAAGCGTCGATCTAAATATTTTGAAATTTCGTAACGTAATTCTAAAAAACCAGCATTTGAAGAATAATGAGTATGCCCTTGTTCAAGTGAGTAAATACCCGCTTCACGAACATTCCAAGGTGTTACAAAATCAGGCTCACCAACACCTAGTGAGATAACCCCTTCCATCTCATGTACAAGATCAAAAAACTTTCGAATCCCTGATGGGGGCATATTTTTGACATTATCTAGTATCATATTTTCAAGCATCATAGGAAAATAACCTCTCTATCATCAAATTCTTTCTCTTTATAGATTTTACCGTGATCTTTATATTTTTTTAATACAAAGTGTGTCGCACAGCTTAAGACATTATCTTGAACGGCAAGTTTTTCTGAAACAAACATTGCGACGTCACGCATTGTTTTACCTTCGACAATAACCGTTAAGTCAAACCCTCCCGACATTAAATAACACGCACGAACTTCATCAAATAGATATAAGCGTTCTGCGACTTTATCAAAGCCTTCTCCGCGTTGTGGCGTCACTTTAACTTCAATTAACGCTGTTACAGTGTCACGTCCTGTGTTTTCCCAGTTCACAAGTGTTGTATAACCTGCAATAATACTATTCTCTTCAAAATCTTGGATTGCTTCACGGACTTCTTCGACTGTTTTACCTGCCATTATGGCAATTTGTTCATCAGTATAACGACTATTTTTTTCAAGTATTTCTAATATTTCGTGCATTTTCATTCCTCCTAATCAATTTTTAATCTTACACTCGGATGGTCGATGATATAAAGACTGTGTTTTAAAGCATAAAAAAAACCTTCATCCCACACAAGGGACGAAGGTTTTCCGCGGTACCACCCTAATAAGCAAATACTTGCTCACTCTGACGAGTCTAATCACTCTACTCCATAACGCGAGTCACGTCAAAATCTACATTAAGTCATGACGACCTAGTTCTCAATTTTGCAATTCAAAGGCTGCTTCTATTAAGTCAACTTACTAACTTCCACCAACCGTTAGCTCTCTATGAAGTGAGATTAATGTACTCTTCCTTATCACAATCTTTTATTATTATTGTTGATTATTATAACGATAAATCAAAAAAAAGACAAGTGTTAAGCGAAAACTTTATGCTAAATTATCAACAACATTGTTTATCCACTTATTAGAGTTAAATCGTCTTCTTAAAATGACAAATTTTAAAACTTCTTCTAAACACCCTAAGAAAAAGACTGATGTTACTGGTAAATGAAAGACAAAGGCTCCCATCCATGCAAGTGGAATTCCAACTGTCCACAAAGTAATTCCTTGCATAATTGAACCATATTTCGCATCACCGCCACCACGGAAGATTCCAACAATTAAGACCGCATTATATACACGGAATACCATAAAGCCAGCAAATATAGCTAAAATCGTTATGGCATCATTCTTAACAGCTTCCGAAACACCGTATAAGTTAACAACAGCTGGGGAAATGAAGATTAATCCAATTCCAATGATAATCCCGACCAGAACTGAAAGCTTCATAATTTTTTTAGCACTTGAAATGGCCTCTTCTTCATTAGATGCCCCTACTTCGTTTCCAACGACAACAACAGATGAATGTGCAAGTCCGAATGCCATAATCATAAATAAGTTACTGACTGTTGATGTAATTTGCGTTGTCGCAATAGCTTCGACTCCGATACGTCCATAAATAATATTATAGGTTACATTCGCAAGTCCCCAACAGATTTCATTTAAAATAACAGGCATTGACGTTAAATATAACGTTTTAGCAATGGTTTTTGAAACTTCAAATCTTTCAAATAAGTTGACCTTTAATGGATTAACTTTTAACATGACGACAATTAAAATAATCAAACATTCAACCATTCGCGCACATAACGTCCCGTAAGCTGCACCTAGGGCTCCAAGTGCAGGCGCACCAAAGAAACCAAATATTAAAATAGCATTAAGCGCTGCATTGGTTAACAATGCAATGACACTCGCCCACATTGGCAATACGGTATTACCAATACTTCTTAAAGCAGCTGAGTACACATAAGATAGTGCCGTTACAAAATAACTAAAAACAGTAACTTTCAAATATTGTGACCCAACAGCAATGACTTGCGTATCTGAGTTGAAGATCGCAATAATATTTTCTGAGAAGAAATATCCAACTATGGTAAAGAGAATTGATAAAACAGTCCCAATATAAACACCTAACTTTAAGACTACTTTAATATTATCAAAGTCCTTCTTTCCCCATAATTGTGCAATTAAGATAGCACATCCAGCGCCAACTCCCATTATGACTAAACTATATAAAAAGTAATATTGATTCGCAACCCCAACAGCTGCAAGCTCAATTTCCCCTATACTACCAATCATTAACGTATCTAACATATTTAATGACGATGTAATCAAGCTTTGCAAGACAATTGGTAATGTTAAAACGATTAATCGTTTATAAAAATGCTTTTCCTCAATCAATCTATTTAAAAAAATTCCCATACAAATCCTCCTTTTATACAAATGAGCGCAAAAAAATCCCCACATTGAAGTTTTGTTTCAATAGTGGGGGTTCAACACTAACATTCATTTTTTCCGTTACACATTATACTAATAAATAAGATAAATTACAAGACTAAAATCAAATATTATATTAAATTGTATAATCATACACGCTTTCTATAAAATCATTTCGATTGATTTGACACGAATTCCAGTCCAAAAGGACTAAGCCTAACCTAAATTTTTAACAAATCTCAACAAAACATAGTTATTTTTAAAAAATTACTGTAAAATAACAAAGAATCATATTTAGGTTAGGAGCAACGATGATGAATAATACGAATACAAAAACGTCTATTGAAAAATTATTAGAACAAAAACGCAAAGGGACAGCTGAAAAAACAGCTCAATTGATGCCAAGCCGTGAAATGGTAAAAGGCCAAAAAGGTAAAAGCAAACGTCGTAAAAGTGGTATTTTAGGCTAATTACAGACATGAGATACAATTAAAAAGCACTGGTTCTGTTAAGAATCAGTGCTTTTAGTTAATGGTAATCATGAAATATTAGGTATTTCTTTGATTAATCAACGAGGTAAATAATCTTTCAAACATATGGGGATTATGCGGCATTACCAATTAACTCTCTTTATTCTATCATTATCTTATATTATTGATTGTTAACTTTTGGTTAAGTTTCTTTCTTTAATTTGAGGAGTTATTAAAGTTAAGAATAAATATAAAAAGCACTGGTTCGAGTAAGAATCAGTGCTTTTAACGTTAATCCTAATAATAAGAAAGGAAGTTCTATAGTGATTAATAATTCTGTTTCACTTTTGAGGGTATTATAGGGTATTTCGGATTAACTATTTATATTATACCATTTAATCTAACTAATAATTGTTAATTTTTAGTTAATTTTTATTAGTTTCTACTGAGGGTTCTGCAGGTTTTACTACCTTTAAAAATTCTGAATTAATGAAAGTAGAAGCATACAATTTAATGACTCCCATAATTGGAACCCCAAGAATCATTCCAGGTATTCCGAAGAATTGTCCGCCGATAGTGACAGCTAATACTGTAAAAAATGGATTTAACCCCATTTGTTTACCAACTACTTTAGGATCAATAATGAGTGATTCAATTTGTTGCACAATAATTAAGAATACACAAGCGATTAGGGCTGCCATTGGATTATAAAATAGATTGATACCCACTGCAATAATGGTTCCAAAGATTGGCCCAACAAACGGCACCATATTCGTTATCCCAAATACAAGACCTAGTAAAACAGCAAATTTTGCATTGATAATCGCTAAACCGATCATTGCACAAATACCAACAAAGACAGAATC
>DNGE01000081.1:1602-2063 GCA_003486705.1 Bacillota bacterium | reverse complement strand
ACAAATACCAACAAAGACAGAATCAATAGATTTTCCAATTAAGTATTTACCAATATTAATGTGGAATAAATTAACTGTCTCGAAAATATATTTTGCAAACTTAGGTCGAAATAAGATGTAAGTCACTTTTGTACTTAAGCTTAGGAATTTTTCTTTTTCTAGTAAAATATAGATACTCATAATAAAAGCTAATAATATGTTACTTGTCACGGATAGGACATTTACTGTGACACTGACAATAGAACTAATAGAATCACTTAATATTTGCGTAAATTTTGGTACTAGCCCTATGAGCGTACTTTTAATGTCTTCTAAAAATGATAAATCTAAAAACTCTACTCGACTGCCCCATCCATTAATCCACTCTTGTACTTCATCCATAATATAAGGTGTTTGCTTTACAAGCTCAGCAGCATTATTAAAAATCATAGGTAATAAGAAGCTAATGCTTAAAAATAATA
>DNGE01000081.1:387-1435 GCA_003486705.1 Bacillota bacterium | reverse complement strand
AAGAAGCTAATGCTTAAAAATAATATTAAAATGATGCTAAAATACGTAATCGTTAAGCTAGAGGTTCGTTTCATTTTAAATTTAGTTTCTAAGTAATTAACGACTGGATTAAGTAAATATGCCACAACAAACGCAATAATAAACGGTGACATCGCATTTAACAACATTTGTATTCCATTAAAGAATAGTTGATAGTTATCAATGATTTTAATGAGAATGTAGGCACATGCAACAAAGGCTAAACCGATTAAAAAGCTTGATTGAATCTTCTTAAATAAATTCATTAACGTAATCTCCTATAAATAATTTGTTGATACTGTTATCAATAAAAATTATCATATCAAAAAATTAAATATATTACCATAATTTGTGTTCCATTCGCTTCAAATTTCACAAAATAAATAGTAAACACTGATGATTTGCGCTATATTTTTTATGTCGTCGAACAATGACTTGATAACTGATATTAGAACTCTATTTGTAGTAGGATATTTTATACATTCAACTTTTAACTTGTAATCTATATTAGGTTCTCTTTGCTATGCATAATATAGATTTATTATATTTATATTAAAAAAGTGATGCCGTATATTTAATAACGACACCACTTTTCACATCAGAATGTAAAGATATCTGTCTCTACATCACGCAACTCCGTTTCAAAATTGGATTCAATGTAATTCAAAATTTGATCAAGTGTTGAATTAACTGTTGCATTTGAATTTGACGTACAACTTAAGCCGATCACAATTGTCTGATGTGTATCCATTTCTTCCACTTCATTCATGGAAACATTAAACGTATTTCGCGTTTTACCAATGATACTTTTTACTATCATTCTTTTTTCTTTTAAACTGCGAACCCAAGATGCTTTAAGTGTAAGTTTTGCACTGCCAACTACCATCATTTTAACCACCCATTTCTTTAAGCATAGAGATAATTCCATACTATTTTATCAAAATACAGGTGAAAATATGGCATTTCGATAGTGTTTCGACATTTTATTCAAAAAGAAGTGTTTCTAGCATAGATAAAAAGTAGAGAATGT
>DNGE01000081.1:0-191 GCA_003486705.1 Bacillota bacterium | reverse complement strand
GAAAATAATAAAGTTAAAACTAATTTTACTATTCAGGAGAATGACAACATGGCAAATCATATGGATTTAATGAAAAAAATTATTGAAGAAAAACGTTCGGGAACAAAAAATCAAGATAAATTAAAGCGCCCAGAAAAACAAGTTGGAAATGCTAGAAAACGAATTAAAAAACATACTAAAAGTGGAATGTT
>DNGE01000015.1:3991-5913 GCA_003486705.1 Bacillota bacterium | reverse complement strand
AAACGAAAAAGAAGGCAGAACGCTTCGTTAATTGATTAAAACAATAAAAAATTCAAAAATTTTCATAATAAACTCTTGATTAATACATAAAAAGGAAATATAATACTTTTGTTTGTTTAGTAAAACTAAACTTAAAGAACAGTATCTATAAGGAGGGGTATGACAAAGTGAAGAAAATATTAAGCTTAATAACTTTGTTTTCATTTATTTTAATTGGGTGTTCGGCTGGAAATGATGTTAATGATGAGTCGGTAAAGGTGGAAGATGAACAAAATCAGTCACAAACAGATGAGGTGCGTCAAAGTATTTTAGATAAAATTGATGTTAACTACTCATATAATCTAGCAAGAAAAATGGAAGAAATTAAAACAAATGATGCTTTAGGATATAGAACAGCAGGATCAGATGCTGAAATACAAACGGGTGAAATGTTATATCAAGAAATGATGAACATTGGATTACAAGATGTCACAAAAGATGAATTTACATTAGATACTTGGGATTTTGAAAAGGCTAAAATGTATTTTGAAGATGCGTCAGGAGAAAGCTATGCATTTGAACTAGGGGGATACCAAACGAATTTTGATACGAATGGTGAACAAGAATTTGAGTTAGTTTATGCAAAAAAAGGAACGGCTGCGGATTATGAAAACCTTGATGTTGAGGGGAAATTAGTCTTAGTCGATATAAATCAACGTGATGAATGGTGGATTAACTACCCAGCCTTACAAGCTCATTTAAAAGGAGCAGCAGCTATTATTGCCGTACAAGATGGAGGATATTCTGAAATTAGTGACGAGGCGTTAAATACACAAGACATTTGTGGGCCAGATGATGCGCCAGCCTTTTCGATGTCACAAAAAGATGCTAATGTTTTAAAAGAAGCATTAACAAATGAGACGACAATTACCGTTACATTTGATGCAAAATCTGAAGTTGGATTTGATGGTGTTGCTTACAATGTGTTTGGAACAATTCCAGGAAAAGATTCAGAATCAATGATCTTGATAACGGCACACATGGATTCATATTATACAGGATTCCAAGATGATAATGCGGCTATTGGGATTATGATGGGAATTGCTAAAGCGATTGTAGACAGTGGCTATCAACCTGAAAAAACTTTAGTTTTCACAGCATTAGCAGCAGAAGAGTGGGGTGTTTCTAATACACGTTATGACTGGTCAACAGGTGCTTACAATCAAATTTTTAGAGTACGACCAGAGTGGGTAGGAAAAGTCGTGGCAAACATTAACTTCGAGCTTCCTGCTTATGAGTGTGAAAGTGTTGATTACATTCGAAGCGTTTATGAATACAATACATTCTTAACAGATTTAGTTGAAACTATTCCAGCAGTAGACGGTGTTTATAAAGACGGAATATCCGTCCTGTCACCCACACAAACATGGTCAGATGATTTCTCGTTTGCCATTGCAGGTGTCCCATCGATGCGAAACGAATTTAGTGGTGACTTTATGAGTGAGATTTATCATTCTCAGTTTGATAATGCTGATACTTATAATGAATTAGCTTACTTATTCCATCATCAGTTATATGCCTCTATTGTGTTGGCTTATGATCAAATAGCAGTCGCACCATTGAACTTTGAAACACGTTTAAACGCCCTAGAAGAAAGTATTAATGCTGATATTATGAATCAATATGGAATTGAGACTGAAACCTTATTAACATCGATTGCATCGGCTAAAGAAATAGCAGCGCAACTTTATAAACAAGTTGAAGAGATTAATGCAACGTACAAAGAAGCTTTACTGAGCGGAAACGATGAAGAGGCAGCAACGTTATATCAGAAGTCTAGTGAGTTAAATGCAAACTTATTAAGTATTTTCAAATTTTGTGAAGATGAATTTGTGCGCTTAACTTGGGAAGATGAGAGTATTTTCCCACATGAAAAAGCACAA
>DNGE01000015.1:0-3673 GCA_003486705.1 Bacillota bacterium | reverse complement strand
TTTGATGAAGAGGTATATAATTACTTTACAGACTACGTATTAAATCAACCAGCCGATCGTTTAATGTGGGGAGCTGGTCGTGTTGAAGGTCATGAAAATTTATTTGCAACGATTAAATCGTTATTAGATAAATATGAAGAGGAAACGCCAGATTTAACAACAGAAATTGCAGCGTTAAAAGCTGCTGAACAGAATCAAAAACAATTGTTAGAAGACAGTGTAAAGTCAGAAACAGAAAGTGTGGCGCAATTAACTGCACAATTAAAGAACTTAATTCAATAATGAGAGCACAATAAAAATAACCCTAGAAAATTGGTTGATTCAACCGGTTTTCTAGGGTTATTTGCTTTTTAAACGATGATGAGTTCGTTCACGTTGTGATTATTGGCGATGGTTTTTAAATGCTGCATCTGTTCATCTGTTGGTGTTTGCAAATTTAAGTTATTTTTGCGGACACCGAGATGACGATATTTAATGAGTTTATATCGAATGTTATGCTGACTTATTCGCAGTGATACTTCACGAACGGTTTCTTCGTTATCAAATAATTCAGGTACAACAACGGTACGAACTTCATAAAGTTTCCCACAATTCACAAGAAAGTCTAAATTTTTTATAACCATCTCGTTATTCGCTTTAATGTATTTTTGATGTGTCGCGTTGTCCCATACTTTGACATCAAGCATAACTCCATCACATAATGACATGAGTTCTTTTTGAGCACTTAAATCAGTGGAACCATTTGTATCAATAAAACACGTTAATCCAAGGGCTTTTGCTTTTGTAAATAATTCAATTAAAAATTCAGCTTGTAGGGTGCATTCACCGCCTGAAACTGTAATACCTTGGATAAATGGACGATAATTTTTTATGTCGTTTATGATATTATAGGCTGAAGTAGTATTCACTTTAGGGCTACTGTTGCGATGACATTTGTTTGTGCAGGCATCACATTCGATACATTGTGATGCATCGAAGATTATACGTCGTTCTTCACGATTTAGCGATAGTGCAAAAACAGAACAAGCACTCACACAATAAGTACAATTGATGCAATGATTAATTGTTTCGGGATTGTGGCAGTAAACACAGTCAAAGTTGCAACCTTGCAAAAAGATGGCGGTGCGGTTTCCCGGCCCATCAACTGAACTAAAGGGAATTATTTTGTTTAGATAGCATTTCATTAGCGTACTTTGCGATCGTAAACTTTACCGTTACGAACTTGACCTTGTCCTAGAACCACGGTATCTTGCAATGTCGCGATACCTTGATTCAGTTTTTCAATTTCACTACGCTTGACAAGGTAGCCTGTAATGCGGATAACATCCGCATCAGATCCGTAAAGCGAGAAGAAGCGCATGCCTTCTTTGAAGGCCCCTTGAATGATGTTTAAGATAAACTCAGGGTTGTTTTCAGCTGTTACATCAAATGGGAAAATATCGCCAGTCCCTGATGGGAAGTATTTATGGAAACGAGCTGTTTGCTTTAAATGTTTCCAAAGTTCTGGTTCTTCACCAATTGGAATACGAGCACCAGGGCTTGTGTTAAAATCATCTCCGATTCCAACTTGAGCGTGTAATAATAAACGTTCATTTGTTACGGTACAATGTTTGCTTTCAAAGTTATTAATGAAGCCTTCCAGTGCGTCCATAATGCGTACGCCTAAATCATCAGCCAGTTGTGAGTGACCAAATTTATCTTCTAACTTTTCAGCTTTTAATAAAGTGTTAACACATTCTGCAAGGCCAACTAATCCAAACATTGAGGTGAAGCGGTCTTTAGAAATGAATCCTTCTGTGACTAAGAAGTTTGTTTCAAAGAATGTACTTTCTTCAACAATGTAGCGAATACGCTCATTAATGTACTCAGCCATACACGTCATAGCATGAGGTAATTTATGATTGAAGAAATCCTCAATACTTGTTGCTGTTTCAGCGAGTGTTGATAAACGCATGCGGACTAATGTGTGGGCTCCGCCCCCAACATGAAGACCGTTATAGCAACTTGCAATGGCATAGTCCCCTAAATCTTCAGTAAACATCGCATGATTTGCAAAACTTGGTTTTGCTGTGACTAAAGCCGTTTTAATGGCTTCAATGGCTAACTCATCTGGTGTTTCTTCGCTATATTTTAACGTTAAGTTAGGAATCGCATTCTCTAGTTCACGTTCTACTTCTAAAATGATTTTTGCAGCACGTGTTTGTTTTGGACCTAAGTTGGCATGACAGAACGAGTCTGTAATGGTGCGATCTAATTGTGTAAAGAATAAACGAATCGCTAATTTAGCTTCTTCTTCATCTGCGATGAATGGCTCTAATAAGTAATCGATATTTCCAATATAGACAGGCATCGTTGTGATAGATGGAACATGCTTATAAAAAATTAATAAGTAATTCGTTGCTTCCCAAATATTCGTTGGTGGATCAAGTTGTAAAAATCTGCTTCCTTCAGTCATAAACTTCTCATAATTCGGAAGAATATAACGTGGACGATAAGGAACATTTCCTTCAAATAAATCACAAATAATTCCAGCATCACGTAATGCTTGTGTTTCCTCTGAAATGGTTAATACCTTGACACTATTTTCAGCGTATCGCGCTAATGATACAACTTTTTGTTCAAACGTTAAGGTTTTATCTTTAACGATTTGTTCAACACCTGTCATAATTCTCACCTCGTTGTTAATATTACAAACCCAAAGAACTAAAAATAGCCGCAGGGTAAGATTAAATTATAACATTAAAAATCATCCAATGACTTAATCAGGATGAATTTTCTATCTGTTATTTTTAGAATGAGTCAATTTAAAGATCAATCTAACAGAGGGAAGCAGGGGTATTTTTATAGTTAGAGGTATGCCTAGCACAAATCCTCCAATAAAATCAGACTCCTCCTATACATTTATGCGTCGAATAACTAGTATTGCTTAAAGTTACACAATAGCATAAATACATGCTAAAATAAGATATCCTATACTGGTGGATTCGAAATGTGAAAGTTGTATCGTGAGGTGAAATGATGAATGGTACGGTGAGAAGTCATATAAAAGTTGGAAGTCGTGTTTTAGTTGTTGAAAAGCAAAATCAACGAACGGGAAAATTAACAGAAGGTGTGGTTAAGCGATTGTTGACGAATTCTTCAAATCATCCAAGAGGTATTAAAGTGATGTTAGAAAGTGGAATTGTTGGACGTGTACAACAAATTTGCGATGACGCAGTCAAACAATAACGGTAAATATAAGGACTCATTAGCACAAGTGAAAACTTGTGTTTTTTTTACATTTATCGACGGAATTGTTGGGTTTACAGTCAATTATTTTAAATAAAGAAGTAAGTTTTAATTTTGTTTGTTTAAAAAATCACAAAACTATTGTTTTGGTAAATGTTAGGTGTTATAATACACAGTAAATGATAATTATTATCATTAAATAAAAAATCATTGGCTGAAACAAAAAAGTGATTAAGATAAAGAGAGACAAGGTGAAAACTAACATGAAAAATTTAGCGCAGGGAAACGTTAATACAGTATATAAAATCAAAGAAATTAAGACAAATGATTACGAACTTAAAGAGTTTTTATTTACATTAGGTTGTTACGAAGGTGAAGCAGTGACTGTGATTTCAATGCTAGCCGATAATTACGTGATCACAGTGAAGGATGCAAGATATAGCGT
>DNGE01000150.1:16358-16672 GCA_003486705.1 Bacillota bacterium | reverse complement strand
CCACGTGTTAAGGTTCCATTTTCTAAAGACGCTTCTGTATCATCATTCATCGCATTACGAATTGCGCCATCATTTTCAACAACCATGTATAAGTCATTTTGAGCACGAACCATGTAAGCTGAATGGGTTCGGCTTTCTTCACCACCAAGTACAGGGTGGTTCATACTTGCCCACCAGTCGGTCATGACAATACCTGTGTACTGCCATTCTCCACGTAAGATGGATGTATTTAAATCATAGTTTGAAGCGGCCCATACGCCATTGATTGGGTTGTAAGAAGTCATGATGCTAACAGCATCTCCTTCTTTTACCGC
>DNGE01000150.1:15799-16104 GCA_003486705.1 Bacillota bacterium | reverse complement strand
TCTACTTTAAAGCGTGCAGACTCTTGGTCGTTACATGCGAAGTGTTTCACAGTCGCTGTTGCCCCACCAGCTTTAATCCCTGATGTGACAGCGGCAGCAAATGCACCCGCTACTAACGGATCTTCTGAGTAATATTCAAAGTTACGCCCGTTTAATGGGTGGCGGTGAATATTAACCCCAGGGCCAAGCAATGTATCAATGTTATTTGAGACTAATTCTTGCCCTTCTAGTGTGTATAATTCTTTCATTAATGGCACGTTCCAGCTACATGCAAGCAACGTTCCGATTGGAACTTGCGTCGCTTT
>DNGE01000150.1:0-15528 GCA_003486705.1 Bacillota bacterium | reverse complement strand
CCTAATAAGGCATCCGTTACCCCACCGAACGCGGCTGCCGTTCCCGGTGTTACTTTGGGACTACTCATCCCTTCACCACGCACGATTTGCGCTAATTCAGCATCACTTAATTGGGCGATGAATTGATCAAGTGTTGCGCGTCCTTCTTTTACATCTTTTAACGTTAAGCCAACATTTCCAGTTTGCTCAAGTGCTGAAGGTAAACGCTCATCAATACGTTTTTGTAAATCTACCGTACGTAATGGAGTTGCTTCATACGCCACTTCGTATGTTCCATCTTCTTTTAAGGCACCTGGTTTCATACGGTTGAACGCCTGAACTGGGGCCATGCTTTCTTCTAATTGTTCCACAACAACTAAAGATTCCACCGTGTATGTGTGAACGGTGCTTAAATCTCTTACACTGTTCCCTACTAAGATATGATACTCTCCACTTTCCAACACATAAGCTGATTTGTGACCTGTTGCACCCCCATCATCATAAGACGCCATGTTAGCAACCGGTAAACTAATGGTTAACGTTTGACTTGCACCTGGTTCTAATACGTCAGTTTTTGCGAAGGCTCCGAGTACTTTGGCTGGTTTTCCAAGTACGCCTTGTGGTGCGCTGTAATAAACTTGAACAACTTCTTTACCTGCGTATGTGTCTCCTGTATTTGTAACACAAATCTCTAATTCTAATATGGCATCCGCCCCGCTACCTTTTACCGCAGATGATGTCTTATTCATATTAAAGGTTGTATAAGAAAGTCCGTACCCAAATGGATATTGAACCGCTTCTTTGTTAAATGTTTCAAAGTAACGATACCCTAAGTAAATATCTTCTTCGTAAATGTTTGTGACTTTATCACCGAAATTTTTATCTGATGAGTAATCTTCAATGCGATACGCGATTGTGTCTGTTAATTTCCCACTTGGTGTGATATCTCCGGATAAGATGTCTGCTAATGCATTTCCACCTTCGATTCCACCTTGCCAGGCGTATAAAACCGCTGTGATGTGGTTGTTAAACGTTGGATCGTTAACCCAACTCATATCAATCACGTTAGAGACGTTTAGAATAACAGCGACTTCTTCGAAATGATTTGTGATCAGTTGTAAGTTTGCCATTTCTTCTTCTGTTAAACGGTATCCCCCGGCGATATCAGCATTGTCTTTGTCTTCTCCTGCTGTACGTCCGATAATGTAGATGGCTTTGTTTGATGCGTTGCGTGCTGTTTGCACGAGTTCATCTGTTAACGGCATCTCTTTTTGGAACCAAGGCTCAGCCGCCCATCCGCCTCCACCATTATCAAACGGGTTGTCAACTAACCATGCTTCATATACGCCGATTAATGATTCATTTAATGTGATCTTTTTGTTGTGACGTAGCCCATTAATCGCATTCACAACATACTCAACATTAACCGCTCCGCCGGAACCGGTACCACTTCGATAAAAATCAAACTGGCAACGCCCAAATACAGATAAAACATCACTTTTTAATATAGGTAGTGTATTGTTTTCATTTTTTAATAAGACCATTCCTTCTGCCGCCGCCCCACGACTGAATTCAGCAAAACCTGGTAATGGAACGCCAATTATTTTCTCACTCATCATTTTCTCTCCTTCTCTCCCTCTTAATTTTGTCTTAGGTTCAAGACTGGATGCACTTTACTAACATTAGGTTTGTAAGCGCTAATACAAACTTACTATATCACCCTTTTATTACCAATGTCAATTTATTACAGGGAACTTTTTGAAATTTACGAAACCGGTTTAGTTTAATTCTTAAATATAGGACGATGATTCTCAAATCCAGTGTCTACCCTAAAGGTCGAGTTCCTTATTTTATAACAGGAAACCTCTATACTTCAATGACTAAACTCCATATTAAAAAAGTGAATCCCCACTAGTGTGGTGATTCACTTTCATCGCATTACATGGCTTGGTTTTTTTTTGTATAGACCTCATAGTCTTGATTTTTTTCAGATCCTAATTCAATGAAGTAAGACTGCGATGTTGAGTAATGAAGAATTTCATACATTTTTAATTTATCAATAGCAATTTCACCATGTACCTGATGCATTAAAAGTTGTGTTAAAAATGCACCAACAAATACATCATGAGCTTTAGCTTTTTCTTCTTTTGGAACAAACATACCTGAATGTGAGACTTGATACGCTCTCGTATAAACACGTGACCCATGCATAGATTTCGTATAGACAACGGTTGGAACTTGACGAAGCAATGATTTAATGGCCTCTTGTTCATTATTTATGCCTGTCAGTGGCGGTAAATCTGTTTCATTCACAATAATAATATCTGAAATATCAATGTAGCGTTTAAGTAACGCTTGATTCTCATTCATTTGGTCCGACGTTGCACCATTTAATAACACATTAAAGACGATTGGGCAGTGTTTTCTCCAGGCAATACTAATTGCTTTTTCATAAGACGCTTGCATAGATTTTGTCATTAACTCGGTTGAGCAAATGTATAAAATATCCCCCGCTTCAAACCACTCTTCTTGTAGCACTTGACCAAGTGGTCCACTCTCAATGATTTCGTCTACTCTAAAACTGTATGTTGATTTTAATCGTTCAATGGTTTGTTCATTTGTCGCTTGAATTTCTGCTAAACTATAATTTGCTACTTCTTCATTGTTAAAGGCTCTAATTAATTTTATTTCTTGACCCAAATCGGCAACACAACCAAAAACGCTACCTGTTCCTTTATTAGGAAATTGAATGACATCAACATGCTTGTTTTTTATGAGTCCTTGAAAGGCCTCAATGATTGAAATAATTTTTGGCATTTTCATCCCCCCTAAATAATTTTTCATGAATATTTCATCGCCATACATTTACTTATTGTTATACCCTCATAACTTAATCCCCGAAGCTAAGTTATTTTAAAACAAATTTCCAATGTATACCATTTTAATATCATATGTTGATTATAACCTCATTAACGTATTGTGTCAACGGTTACACATGACTTTGTATATACATAACTCGGTATTTGTACGCACTTTAACCAAGACAGTATTAACACCTTAAACATCTCCCCACCCACTTCAATTTCACCCTATTAAGACCGATCATTTCATTACCCATTTTTTCGTACATCTTGGAATAAATATTCACCTTTCTTCAAAGAATAGTAGACATATACTTTCATGTGGAGGTGCCTATGTATAAGTGTTATGTTGCCATTGGTGATAGTCTAACTGAAGGTTTTGGAGATGTCATAGAAGGCTTTGAAAAGTCTCCTTGGCCAGACTTACTCTCTCACTCTCTAGGGATTGTTGATTTTTACAATTTAGGAAAATCAGGTTATCGTACAGATGAAATTTTAAAGGAGTTATTGCCGCAAGCACTAGCCTTAAAACCAGATCTAGTCTCCATCACCGCTGGGGGCAATGATATGATTCAATTGAAATGGAGTAAAAAACAATATGAACAACGCATGCGATACATGATTGAAACATTGACGTCCCAAGGCGCGAGCGTGATGACCTGTACTTTACCTTTTTTCACCAAACATGTTAAAGCTCCGTTATATAAAAAAATCATCGGCAACTTTTGGTTAAAACAATGTAATACTGTCATCTCTAACTTAGCGACTCAATACCAAACGATACATATTGATTTCGCTAATCATCAATGCGCACTAGATTTAACGAATTGGAGTTCTGATTGTATTCATCCAAACTCAAAAGGCTACGCTGAAATCGCAAACGCATATCATGAACTGATTCATCAACATTCAAATCGATTATAACGTTGATTGCTTCTAGACCTAGCTTATTAAATAAATCTAATCATACCTCTTAAAATTTTTCTTATTCCTATTAAAAGACCTTATCTCTTGTACAACAAAAGATAAGGTCTTTTACATGATTGTAAATTATAACGACTTAGGTGCAACTAATTCTAAATGGTAAAAGTCCTCATACCCATAATCACCAACATGATTTAAATACGTGCGAATAATTCCTTTAACATTTAAGCCAACAGAACGTAATTCCTCTTCTAGTTCCTCATTATTATGATAATCAACTAAGCGATCGACAACCTCTGAAATTGTCTCACGGTCAAGTTCTAATAATTCAACATTTGATTCAATATAGCCACCTTCGCGTAAAAACATTACTAAATACATTTGATCCATAAAATTTCCTCCTTACTACTAACGGTATTATAGCATAAGTTTTAAACAATTAATCAAATAACTTAAACATTATTCGCATTGGATTGAATCCTTTTAGTGCTTAAACCGATCATATGACCTTGGGTATTTTTCATTAATATCTTACTTCAGACTATTAATAAGCTTTTGCCCAATAAACCATCTTTTTAGCAGGTTTGCCACAGCAGACACACGTTGTGTCGATTTGTTCTTGCTCAAATGGCATACAGCGTGAGGTAAAGCCCGTTTCTTCTTTAATTTTTTCTTCACAGCTTACCTCTTCACACCACATCGCTTTCGTAAATCCAGGAAGTTCATTTGCATGATGCTTTAATTCATCAAATGTTTTAGCCGTGTATGTCATTTGCTCACGTTTTAATAATGCTTTTTGATAAAGATTTTCTTGAATATCGCCTAACACGTCTACCACTTTTTTGTCTAAGTCATCTAATGAGACAATCAGTTTTTCACCCGTGTCTCGGCGAGCTAATACTGCTTGGTTTTTCTCAATGTCTTTCGGTCCAATTTCAACACGTAGAGGAATTCCTTTCATTTCATACTCACTAAATTTCCACCCCGGTGATTTATCGGATACATCGACCTTAACGCGCACCACATTTGATAACATTGTTTTAATCTCAGTTGCCTTTTGAATAACGCCTTCTTTATGCGCCGCAATCGGAACTACAACGACTTGCGTTGGAGCAACTTTCGGAGGTAAAACTAATCCACTGTTATCCCCGTGCACCATAATAATAGCGCCAATTAAACGAGTTGTAACCCCCCATGATGTTTGATGAGCATATTTGACTTTTGAGTCTTTGTCAGCATATTTAATCTCAAATGCCTTGGCAAAGCCATCTCCAAAATCATGTGATGTTCCACTTTGAAGTGCTTTTCCGTCATGCATTAAACTTTCAATCGTATACGTTGCTAATGCACCTGCAAACTTTTCTTTTTCTGTTTTTTGACCTTTAATAACTGGTATTGCTAAATACTCTTCGCATAATTTTGCATACGTATCTAGCATTAGAAGCGTTTCTTCTTGTGCTTCTTTCGCTGTTGCATGTACAGTATGACCTTCTTGCCATAAAAATTCTGTTGTTCTTAAAAATGGGCGCGTCGTTTTTTCCCAACGAACAACGGAACACCATTGATTATATTTTTTAGGTAAATCATTATAGCTCTTCACAATTTTAGAATAATGATCACAGAATAATGTTTCTGAAGTGGGACGTATCACTAACTTTTCAGCTAACGGCTCACTTCCACCTTGCGTCACCCAAGCTACTTCAGGTGCAAAGCCTTCCACATGGTCTTTCTCACGCTGTAATAACGATTCAGGAATTAACAATGGCATGTAAACATTTTCATGGTCAGTTTCTTTTAACTGCTTATCTAAATAACTTTGAATATTTTCCCATATCGCATAGCCATACGGAAGAACAATCATGCAGCCTTTAACGGATGAATAATCAACTAACTCTGCTTTTTTTACAACATCGGTATACCACTGCGCAAAATCATCTTCAATTGACGTAATGGATTCTACTAATTTTTTACTCACAACACATCAAACCCCTATCTTCTTGGGTACAAAAAAACGCCGCAACAACCCCAACAGGGGCCATTACGGCGGTACCACCCTTATTATGACAAATCTTTGTCATATCTCGTTTGTGATAACAGGAACTTCCCGCTGCATCCTACTTCATCTTTCAGTGTAGTGCTCCGTGGCTGGTTCAAGAAGCTTTTTTGAGAATTTTCACCAACCATTCTCTCTCTACAAAAAAAGTTATCCTTTACTGCTCCACTTCCTCGCATATATTGTTACTCATTATACTTCGTTAACTGTCACTTGTAAAGTCCTTTTTAATGATCATATTATTTTTACAACCCTTTATCCTTTCTTGAAACATTACAACAGGACAACTATATGTAGCTTATCCAAAGTTTCTTAAATACTCATCAAATAATTGAATGCTTTCTTTTCGTCCCGCTACAACAACTGTATCATTTTCTTTAAATTTATACGCTGTATCAATTTCTGCCGTCGTAAATCCATCACTTGATATAGCGATAATATTTAAGCCAAATCGGTTTCTAAAATCTGCATCGATAATCGAAATCCCTTCATAAACTCGATGCAAATCAAACTGTGAAATCGAGAATTCATCTGATAATTGAATACATTCTAAAGCTCTTGATTGCATTAACATTTGTGCGAGTCGTAATGCACGATCACGTTCAGGGTAAATCACTTCAGCTCCAATTTTTTCAAGCACACGTCCATGCTCCACACTAACTGCTCTTGCAATAACACGTGGCACCCCTAGTTCAATTACATTCAACGTTGTAATAATACTCATTTGCATATCCTCACCTATACAAACAATTACTGTTTCACAATTTTGAATCCCTGTTTCAGCTAATGAATTTTTATCTAACTGTTGTAAACTATACACATTAGCCACTTTGTCTTGGATATTTTTTAAACGTGTCTCATCGCGATCAATCACAAGAATGTCATCATTATAATCTGCCAATTGATCCGCTAATGCCAATCCAAAACGCCCAAGTCCGATTATCCCAAAATTAATTGTTGATTTAAATTTCGCTCTCATCTTTTATCCTCACCCAATCGTAATTTTTTCTTCTACATAATTTACATCACTCGTTACCATTCGATATGACCAAATACATGCAATCGAAAGTGGCCCTAGTCGCCCAATAAACATAATGACACATAATATTAACTTGCTAATGTTTGATAGATACGGCGTTATACCTGTTGAAAGACCAACAGTACCAAATCCTGAGACAACTTCAAATAATACTTGTAAAAATGAGTAATCCACTTCAACCAAACTAATTAAAAAGGTCCCCACACACACTGTCATTAAGGCAAGAAATGTGATAACAAATGCTTTCAAAATACTTTCTGACGGAATGCGACGTTTAAATGCTGTAATTGGTGTATTGGTTGCCACCCCTTTTATCGTGGATAAAATGGTAAACATCGTCGTTGTTTTTATCCCCCCACCGGTTGAACCCGGTGAAGCCCCAATAAACATTAAAATAATTAATACGAACAAGGCTGCATTCGTAAACTCTCCAATCGGATACGTACTAAACCCGGCTGTTCTTGCTGAAACACTATGGAAGAATGCACCTAACCAACTAATATCGGTTGAAAGTTTTAGCAAGATGGTTCCACTCACAATCAGACCTAATGTCACACTTATCACAATCTTAGTGTTCATAGATAACTTGTGCCATCTTCTTTTGTTTATGATTTCTTTTATTACCACAAAGCCTAGGCCACCAAAAACAATAAGTCCCGCTGTAACTAAATTTAATAAGACATTATCGCGATAATTCATCAAGTTTTGCAGATTTCCTAAAATATCAAATCCTGCATTATTAAACGATGCAACCGAGTGAAATGCACTAATCCCTAAAGCATCAAAAAAACTATAATCTTGTCTAAAGACAATAAAACTTAACAGCATTCCAATTCCTTCAAAGCACAAGGTCATAAGCAAGACAGATTTAACTAATTTTACGACACCGTTTAAACTTGATAAATTTAGCCCCTCTTTAATTAATACTCTTTGCGAAAGACCTAATCTTTTATTGGCTAATAATATAAATGCTGCCCCGACAGACGTTACCCCTAGCCCACCTACTTGAATCAAGAGCCCCACAATGAATCTTCCAAGTACATTAAAATGATCTGCTGTATCAATTGAAATCAATCCTGTAACACAGACTGCACTTGTTGATGTAAATAAGGCATCCACAAATCCTACATCTATATTTTCGTTATGTGTCAGTGGTAATTTAAGTAAAATAGCCCCTACTAAAATAACGAGAAAAAAACCTAAAACCACGATTTGTGTTGGACTAACTTTCCGCTTAACTTTCACACCCATTCCCCCATCATTATTTCAAAATTAAAACCGTAAGAACTAGACTTTTTCTGTGCCTTTCTGTCCCCCTAACCCATTTTTAAACTTCACTAAGAAACTTGAATATTACCCCCGCCACCTGGCTTAACTTTTCTTCAACCTATGGGATAAAATCATTCTACACCTTCGATAACAATAGTCAATATGTCATCGTAAACTTAGGTTACAATATTATATTTTCATTTTCACAACATAACATAAAACAACAATTTTAGATTTATCCATTCACCAACTTACAAGTTTTTCAACACTTATCACATTTAAAGTGAGTTTGCGCTCGATCCGTTAAAATTTGTCAATAGTAATGGCTCTATCTTAAGCATTTGGTTATGCTAACTTAGCATACTTAAAGATTTCATTTTCTTTATTGCTAACCTAACCTGAACTATACGATGCTGTTTTATCCACTAAACTTACCAGACGTTGCTTTTACCTTCATTCTTATTAGAAAAAATAGACGATTAAACTAATCGTCTTTCTATCCAAAGTCTATACTATGTAGCCAGTGAAATAATATAACGCATATTTTACGTCATACATTCTCCACCCTTCTTATTATTCTCATTAAGACACTATTTAATTTTTGATAGTTGTGCTCCATGTGACATGTTAATGGAACCTAGATTTTACTAAGCGTTTCTTTGTTCACACGTTTTCACCTTAACACTTACAGCATATTTTCTAATCTATATATTATAAGAAACAGCAAAACAAATTATGACATATATTTTATTAGCCTGAATAAGACAATCCTGACACTTGTTTCTAAGTGGGTGTCAATTTCATACGTGTACTACTTCGTTTGCTTTATTTAGCCTCATGCATTGTGCTCATTAAATAAAAAAAGAATTAGCTCAGTTGATAAGAAAAAATGAGCTAATACTTTCTTTTTATTCATGTGATAGCTTTGTACGTGACACGAACTAGATACTTAACCGTCTGTTTATTAATTAGAAGCTGCCCCTTACACCAATGCGATGATGATCTAATAAACACACGTCTTCGTATTATCTATCCCAAATGAGTATGTGATTTCAAATTTCCATGAAAATCTATAAAAACTCATAAAAAATTCTATGAAACAATGAATCATTCGCTCCCTCAAGAGGGTCAGATTGACCCAGTAGCTTCTTTAAAAATAATGGAATCTTTAGCAAAAATAAATATTAATTTCTGATTCAGTTTACTATCGGTATAATTTAAGATTTAACTAGTCACCCTATTCTTTTAATTAAACAGCTATTAATCGCTTAATTACGTTTTAAAGTGAATAGATGCCTTATTCTTTTATTATCTTATCGTATTCACTTCTCTAACCAGAAAAAAACCATGAACGGCCCCCACCGTTCATGGTTTTTTTAAAAAGTTATATATATTAACACTACTCTAATCAAAACATCTTCTCCCTTTGACGTTTCAACAATATATATTATACGACAAATTATGCACTTATTTAAGTGACACTTTGCACACAGTAAAATTTTACCACATTTCATCATTAACTTTCTTATTCTGGTCATTATTTATACTATCACTGTATGTGTGCTTTCATCTAAACATAACTTCATTCTTACCTATATACAAACAGAAAATTAACGTACAAACGAATAACAACCTTAGTAACTTAAACTTTTTGAGACGAAGACAGACTAGAGTCCAGTTAAGTTTTTCCGATGTGAAAAACTAATCTGGATTTATATACAATTAAAAAAACATGAACGGCCCCCACCATTCATGTTTTTAATACTACTATATATTTACACTACTCTAATTAAAACATCTTCTCTCATTGACGTTTCACTAATTTATATTATACGTTATGTCATACAGTTTTTTAAGTGACACTTTGCACACAGTTAAAATATTCCAAACCTTAACTTTGCCTCATATTAATGGATAAAGGATCTCTCCTTTGCATGAATAAGCATCTCGCCCAGTATTTCTATCTATTATTCTCCGCCACAAAAGCGTTCTTTACAGGTCTTTAAGTACATGATATTTTCTACAAAACAATGTACACATTTTCGATTCCTATTCAACTTAAATAATGAGTCCAACTAGTCTTGCATGTTTCATTAATTGTTTTACTTTTTTACTTTCTAAAAGCTGCAATCCATTTGGTAAATGTATATCAGCACCATGATCTTCAATGAGTTCTTCTTCCCAATTTGGTAAATCTGTTACATCAAACACTAACCCTTCTATTGCAATATATAATGGATTACCGTTTAGACCATTATAATATTTTAATAATTGTTCCATTGAAAAAACTTGATTTTTATGTAAATTCACTGCATTTTGATGAATTGGATGTACCGGAATTAAATACGCTTCATTTTTCTGATTGCTATCCTGACTTATTTTATTTATTTGGTCATCAATCATTTTACCTAAGAATTTTGACTCCTGTTTTTTAGTTTCTATTTTAAATAATTCATAGCCTAACCATTTTATTTTATTTATGATTCGCTGACATTCAATTTCATCATATGTTTGGGATAGTAACACTTCTAATTGGCTTAATGCCATCACCACTTGCTCTTCTGTAAACGGTAAACATTCCATCTGTCATGCCTCCTTAATAACACTTTTTTCTACATGGGTTGACCCTACAATATATGAAAATGAGATACATAATATTAATCTAAATAATGGCTATTATTTTTCTTTTTTTCGTTTGCAACTCTCATTTTAGTGTGATTGTGGTTAAACATACAGATGTAGGTTTTTACTTAAATAATACAGTCGAGATATCCACTTTCACAAGCGCATTCATAACTTCCTCATTCTCTTATAAAATAGATAGACCAGTTTCTTTTGTCAAGGCAAACTTTACTTTTATTTTTAATGAGTTTTCAAGCAAATCATCGCCGGATGTAGTAAGTCATTGTTCAACATTAAGGTAGGATAATGAAACAGTCACAATTGTATTCTCCTTCTCACCCATTGAAGCTGTGATTGTAAAGACATGTGGTTTAAAAATTCGTCAATGTTGAATTAATTATATTTTAATGTCATTATTTGATGTAGTAGATAGGTGACTGGTATTTGGGGGCTAATTTTTCTATAGATTTTAAACCCATGTAACTTATACGAAGCATAAAAATGGACAAATCATTCACCCCTTAATGGTTTGCCTAAAAAAGGTTACTTCTTTCCTATTTGATATCCCTATCGTTTCGGTCAGACTCTTTTTTTCATTTAGTTGCGTTTATTTTTATCCTTTTTAGGTGGTACCACCTAAAAAGCTCTTCGGTAGGCCGAAGAGCTTTTATATTTAATATTTCATAAATTCAGTTAAGTAACCTAAAATACCTCGGCTCCCGCGAGCCTGACCTGGGAAGAATCTTTTTTCACTGTGTGGGTGGGTCTCTTTTTCTTTTGTATATTCAAATAAATACTCTTGCACATTGAGTTTGGATTCATTATTTTGGATTTTTTCATATGTGCCATCTGCTTTTAATAATCGTGCTTTGACATTGTCTTTTAAATAGAGTTCAAGAATTTCTTTAATGGTTTGCTTAATTTGAACATCATCAATAATTCCCATCGTTTCTACTCGTTTACTTAAGTTACGCGACATCCAGTCGGCACTCGCTAGATAGACTTCTTCTTTTCCATCCTGATAAAAATAAAAAATGCGACTATGCTCTAAATATCGTCCCACAATGCTTCGAACGGTAATATTTTCACTCAGATCGTGAACGCCTGGTTTTAACATACAAATTCCACGAACGATTAACTCAATCTTAACGCCTGCACAAGAAGCTTTATATAATTCCATGATAATATCTCGATCGGCTAATGAGTTCATTTTCGCTATGATTTTTGCCTCTTTACCTACTCTAGCAATTTCCGCTTCACGTCGAATTAAGTCAATAAACTTACTTCTCATATCAATTGGCGCAATTGTAATCTTAGACATGCCTGTTGAATCAGCATAGCCCGATAACATATTAAATAAGGCACTTGCATCAGCACCAAATTTACTATTTGATGTTAACACACCCATATCTGTATAAAATCTTGCGGTAACATCATTGTAATTCCCTGTTCCTAAATGAACATAACGACGGATACCACTTTCTTCACGGCGAACTACGAGCGTAATTTTAGCATGTGTTTTTAAGCCAATAATTCCATAGATAACATGACATCCTGCTTTTTCAAGTTGTCTTGCCCAATGAATATTATTTTCCTCATCAAACCGAGCTTTTAACTCGACAAGCACCGTCACTTGCTTTCCACTTTCTGCTGCACGCGTCAACGCGTGAATAATTGGTGAATTACCAGACACGCGATAAAGTGTTTGTTTGATGGCTAACACATTTGGATCTTTTGCAGCTGTTTCAATAAACTTAGTTACCGTACTAAAAGAATGATACGGATGATGAAGGAATATATCCTTCTTCTTTAGCAGTTCAAAAATATGTTCCTGTTCAAAATCAACAACCGATTGACTTCTATTCGGCTCAAATCGATAATCATCAAAATGCTTTAAGTTCATAATTTTACTTAAAAACGTTAAATCAATAGGACCTTGCATTTCATAAATTTCTTCTTCTGCAATTTCATATTCCTCTTTTAAAACATCGACGATAAAATCATTTGCTCCTTTTTCAAGTTCAAGACGAACACATTCTCCAAAACGTCGTTGCTTTAACGACTGTTCAATGGTCTCTAATAAGTCTTCCGTTCCTTCTTCATCAAGTAATATATCTGCATTTCTTGTTATTCGGTAACAACTACTTCCTAAGATATGATGACTACTAAATAATTCTTGGCATTTTGCCTGTATTAAGCTTTCTAATAATATAAACTTATTGTCTTCTCCATTTGGCACTTGTACAAGTCGATTTAAAACTGAAGGTACTTGCACCGTTGCAAATATCGGTTCAACGTGAGCAGGCAGACTTTGTTTCTCTTTTAACATTAAACCGATATTTAAAGATTTATTTTGAATTAACGGAAATGGTCGGGCTGGGTCAATGACCATTGGTGTTAAAACAGGACTAATATTTGAGTCAAAATAATCATCAAGTGCTTGTTTTTCAACAACCAACAAGTCTTCATAATCTAAAATTTGTATTCCAATTTCATTTAGCTCTTTCGTTAATCCTTCATAACACTCATATTGTTCATTTAAAATTTTTGAAGCACTTTTTAAACATAACTTAATTTGTTCATTTGGTCTTAGTCCCGAGAAATCCTTTTTTGTTAATCCCATATCAATTTTACTATATAAAGAACCGATTCGAACCATAAAAAATTCATCTAAATTCGAACTTACAATTGCTAAAAAATTAACTCTCTCCAGTAAAGGATTTTGTTCATCCTGCGCTTCTTCTAGCACTCTGCGATTAAACTGTAACCAACTCATTTCACGATTAATATAATTTTCATAAGCGCTAAAATCTTTTTCCATGTTGTCTTTTCACCTTACCTACTTTACTTTTTATACCACCTATTTGTTTTCGTTTTTCAAATTTTATCCATACTTAGTTAGTACAACCACATGATTCATATTTCATCATTTAAGTGATGTTCTTGAGATTGTTGATTGCTTTCTCTTCAACATTATATCAAGAAAATATTGAATTTTTTGTTAAGTTTTGTTAATTTTTACAAAATGACCTTTTCATTATGAGAAACTATTGATACTTTAAGAAGACATGGGAATTCATCGGATGTGATTCTTTACGTTTTACATCCTTATGATATAATGTCAATAATATCACTACATTAGAAAGTAGGTAAAAGAGAGATGAAATTAGGAATTATAGATATCGGTTCAAATTCTATTACCTTATGTATAGCAGAACTTTATAAAGAGGAAGGCTATTTTAAAATACTTGACGAAGAAAAAGAAACCGTTCGATTAGGTAAAGATACTTTAGCAGATGGCACTTTACATCATGACAGGATGCAAAAAGCTCTTCTGACGCTTAAATATTATAAGAGTTTATGTGACACACTTGGTGTCACAAAAATTAAAGCGGTGGCAACTGAGGCGGTCAGAAAAGCACCCAATCAAGAATATTTTATTAACCTCGTTTTAGAGATGACAGGCATCTCAATTGAAATCCTATCGGGCGACGAAGAAGCTTATTTTGCGTATGTTTCAACGGTTGCAACGTTTACCTTAAAAGACTACTTTATGATGGATATCGGTGGTTCGAGTCTTGAAATTGGTCTTGTCAGAAATCGCGAATTAGTAGCAGCTGTCAGTCTACCCTTAGGTGCTATTCCAATCAGTGAGTGTTTCAATGTCAGCGACCCCCTAACACCTGAAACCTCTTTGGCTTTAAAACGTTATCTAACCACGCAATTTCAGGCTATTCCTTGGCTAGCTTCTCATCAAAACTTGCCTTTAATCGGGGTTGGTGGCAGTCTACGAAATATTAGTAAAATACATAAAAAAATGGTCGATGATCCGATGACATCTAACCATCATTACACCTTATCAAATGAAACAGTTAAAAATCTTTACGGTTACATTTCAAAAATGGATTTAAAGCAAAAACGTAAACTTAAAGGCTTATCAAAAGATCGTGCTGACATTTTCACTGGCGCATTAGGGGCAGTCTTGGAATTAATGAATGTGACAAATGCATGTGAGCTTGTTATTAGTCAATATGGTATTCGTCAAGGGTTGATTTATGACACCTTAGTGGATGGGAACTTGTCAAAACTTCATCCAATTGATGATTCGATTCAATATTTTATGAACATTGGTCAACTGGATGCTAAGCATCCTCACCATGTTTATCACTTATCTCAAAAACTTCTACTGCAATTAGAACCGCTACTCGTTTTGACACAAAATGTTAGCGATGTGTTTAAAGTTGCTGCTTTATTGTTTAATGTTGGGACGAGTTTAACATTTGAAAATCATTACGCTCATTCATTTTATATGATTTTAAACGGGGGCTTAACAGGCCTTAATCAAACTGATCTTTTACGCAGTGCCTATGTGGCGGCATTATCGCATAAATCTCAATATAAGTTACCTCTAGCTTACAAAGCATTGTTATCAGATGCTCAAATTCAAGAAGCACAGCAACTTGGAATTATTATTAAATTAGCTAAAACACTCGATCGCGGGCTTGATCATAACGTCTATGATGTGAGTGTGACAATGACTGAAAATACTGTCATTGTAAAGACTAACGCAAAAAAATTCCCTTATCTTGAAATTAATAAAGTGTATCAAATTGCTGATGCATTTGAAAAAGTATTTGAAAAAAAATTAGTCGTAACAAATTGATCTTATTTGTTTTATGAAATTAAAAAAGCACTGAGCAGTGCTTTTTTTTATTAAAAATTTACCACCAGATATAAGATTCCCATCAGTACAACGACGAGCAAAAACTTTTTCATTAACA
>DNGE01000069.1:3034-3214 GCA_003486705.1 Bacillota bacterium | reverse complement strand
TTAACTTTAGATTCTTGGCGTAATGGTCAAGATTCTGCCAAATATATTCAGAATAACAATCTAACCAAAGAAGGTTTTTTGAATAATTTAGATGCCTCTCATTATCTCGAGTTTAACGCTAATAACATAAGCATGATGTCGGCACCTTTTATTAATTCCTATGGTAACTTTGATTATATT
>DNGE01000069.1:2380-2847 GCA_003486705.1 Bacillota bacterium | reverse complement strand
TATGGTAACTTTGATTATATTAGTGTCCTAGCAAATGTAATTGACGATGACGTTTATAATACACTTAAAAAGGCTGAAAAAAGAACCGTTTATCTTTTCAATTTAGAAAGTGGTGATGGAGATTTAATTTATTCTTCACTTTTGAACAAACTACGCAGTTCCAACAAAAATAATAGTCTATGGTCTAATGAACAACTTGATTTTCATACAAGAGATTCAGCTGAAACACTAAAGCCAATATATAAGGCCGAACGTCATGACGAAGCCTTTCAAATTACTGGAATATTATTTTTCTCCGTCATGTTTTTAGGCATATTATTTTTAATATCTTCAATAGTAGTTTTATACTACAAAATTACAACGGATATAGAAGATGAAAAAGAACAAATTGAAAAACTAAATAGAATAGGACTTACGACTAAAGAATGCAAAGCCTATCTACAAACTCATTTAAAAATTTTATTCTT
>DNGE01000069.1:0-2146 GCA_003486705.1 Bacillota bacterium | reverse complement strand
CTTTGCCCCAATTATCCTTGGTGGGTTTCTAGGTCTGTATTATATTTACATTTCGTTTGTTTTTTCTTCACTTGTCGGTTTGATGCAAGCCATTATTTTTATTTTATATATTCTTTTCTTCTTATTAGCTATATTATTTTATTTCCAACTCAAGAAAAGATTCATTAATGAACTAATATAAAAAAATAAAAGATCTTATTTTTAATAAATGCTTAACGCTCATTAATACTAGCAACCACCTCTGTAAAACTGTTACACTCTACAACCGATACAAAATATTTCATTTGGCTTAGTAGCGTTTATTCACCTTCTATCCACACTCTCCTATTGAATATTTGTAAAACTTAACTTGTTCGTAAATTTAAGATTACATAACTGTTCTGCATCCCCTACCCATAACAGGTGGAAAAAATATACTCTTACTACATGGTTGTACCACACTTTTACACGACTTATCATCAAATCAATATAATCAAGATATCATCTGTGACTCGTCATATAACGTTTCACTCTTAACCACATCACACACTTAGTGAGGCATGACCTATAAGTAAGTACTAAAGTTTTCTATACATTCTCATAGCAACGATATATGCCACAACTGTTATCCCAACACACCAAGCAAGTGCCATCCAAATATCATTTCCAACTGGTTGATTTAATAATAAATTTCGAATGGCTTCTACAATTGGGGTTACGGGTTGATTTTGTGCAAAAGCACGCACAACCGGTGGCATGCTTTCTGTTGGAACAAAAGCTGAGCTAATAAACGGTAAAAAGATAATCGGATAAGCAAAAGCTCCCGCACCGTCAGGTGTTTTAGCGGCTAAGCCCGCGATCACCGCAACCCAAGTTAACGCAAGGGTGAAAATACCTAAAACTCCAAAGACTGCTAGCCATTCTAAGATTCCGGCAGAAGATCTAAATCCCATCAGTAATGCTACGAGGATAATAATCAACACAGAAATGGCATTTGAAATTAATGACGTTAGGACATGTCCCCATAACACAGAAGAGCGCGCAATCGGCATTGAATGAAATCGTTCAAAGATTCCGCGCTCTTTATCCATAAATAAACGATACGCCACATAAGCAATCCCGCTACCAATTGTTATTAACATAATACCTGGTAATAAATAATCAATATACTGGTCGGCACCTGTTTCGATGGCACCTCCGAATACATAAACAAATAATAACATAATTGCAATTGGTGTTATACTTACTGTTATTATCGTGTCCATGCTTCTAAACACGTATCGCATCGAACGTTCCAACATGACACTCATATCTTTGAAAAAGTACATGATCTTTGTTTCCATTACATAACCCCTTCTTTCCCTATAATCGTTAAGAATATTTCTTCTAATGTCGGTTGTTTTTCAATGTATTCAACTTTTGCTGGTGGGAATAACTTTTTCAATCCTTCAAGTGTATCTAGTGCAATAATCTTTCCTTGATGCAAAATTGCAATTTTATTTGCTAGTTGTTCAGCTTCTTCTAGATATTGCGTTGTAAGAACGATCGTCGTTCCCGCTGCTGCTAATTCTTTTACAATTTTCCAAACTTCTAAACGTGCTTCTGGATCAAGCCCTGTCGTTGGCTCATCTAAGAAGATGATTTTCGGGCTCCCGACTAAACTCATGGCGATATCAATTCTTCGTTTCATTCCTCCCGAATAAGTACTTACTCTACGGTTTGCAGCCTCCGTTAGATTAAACCGTTGAATTAGCTCGTCTGCTACTGCGTTAGGATTTTTAAGATGACGGAGCTTCGCCATCATTTGAATATTTTCACGCCCTGTTAGGACTTCATCTACTGCAGAAAACTGGCCTGTAAGACTAATCGCTTCTCTAACTTCTTCTGGACTTTTCAACACATCAAATCCATTAATATTAATACTTCCAGCATCTGCTTTAAGCAGTGTTGCCATCATTTTAATCAACGTTGTTTTACCTGCTCCATTTGAACCGAGTATGGCAAAGATACCCCCTTGCTCAATCTCAAAATCTACACCCTTGAGTACTTCTAAATCCTTGAATGATTTCTTTACGCCTTTAACTTGAATTATTTTTTCTTTCACGTTCTACTCCTCCTTATTCAAATTTCTAAATTTTCTTTTAGTTCCATTAGCATAAAAAAAGAG
>DNGE01000184.1 GCA_003486705.1 Bacillota bacterium | reverse complement strand
TAGACATAATCTGATGACTATATTCATCTTTTCCTATTAATGATAGTAGTGTAGCGTTTTGGTTTATTTTCTTAAACACTTTAACAAGCTCATACCCCATTCCCCCAATGTTCGTTGAAATACTAACATGTTCACCCTCTACTTTTTGATAGACATCTGTTTGAATATGAATTGTTCCACTGATTAAAATATGTTTCATTCCTATCACCTGCCATGACTCGTTTTTACTATTCTACGCTACCTCCATTATTTTGTAAATATTCCCAATTAATGTTTTTTAATGTATACGCTTATCATTTCACCACCATACAAAAAAAAGCCGAAAAGACTTCCTTTCAGTCTTTTCGGCTTTGATGAGCTTTTGTCATTAACACATAACTAAAGACGCATCCGGCTAACGTTAAACACGCCCAAATCACTTTAACACGCTCACTTAACGAATCCACTATACTTGTATTTAATAAAATAATGGATAACCCAACACTGACTAATAAAAACAGCCAACACTTCTGTTCTTTCATCATCAATCGAAGCACTAACACAAAACTAACGATATAAATCATGACTTTTACTGAATCCACCATCGCAATTAACTCCTTTTTCAACTTCTCAACAACCATCATCTAAACGTCTAACAATAATTTTGTCTCTAGATTTAAACACGATTCACCTAATCCTAGTTTATCATATTTTTACAAAACCAAGCCACCTCTCCTACTAAAAATGAGTTAAAAACAGTTAAAAAGCTTCCTCATCTTCGAGGAAGCTTTTGCTCTTTATTGAAAAAGCACAGGTGCTTTATACTTTACACTTCTGTTTGCATTGAAAACACATACCTACTCATTCACTTAATCTAAGAAGATATATTGTGAATCATATAATTTTTTATAATATCCCCCGACAGAAAGCAGCTCATCATGGGTCCCACGCTCAGCAATTTCCCCATCTGAGATATACATAATCTGATCAGCATTTTTTATGGTTGACAAACGGTGAGCAATAATAAAGGAGGTTCTTCCTTTTAACAGCTGCGCCAATCCTTCTTGTAACAAGATTTCAGTTTGGGTATCAATAGATGACGTGGCTTCATCTAAAATAAGCACTTTAGGGTCTGCAAGTAAGGCACGCGCAAATGAGATGAGTTGTCGTTGCCCTTGAGATAATCTTGAACCTCGTTCATTCACTTCGGTTTCATACCCTTCTTCCAGTTGTGAAATAAAATCATGAGCTCTCACGACTTTCGCCGCAGCGATCACCTCGTCATCGCTAGCGTCTAATTTTCCATAGCGGATATTATCCATAATGGTCCCAGAAAAGATAAAGGTATCTTGTAGCATAACACCCATTTGTTTTCTTAACGATGCAAGTGTCGCTTTTGAAATATCCAAATCATCAATTAATACTTCACCTTTATTGACATTATAAAACCGTGAAAGCAAACTAACCACCGTTGATTTACCGGCACCTGTAGGCCCAACAAGTGCAACCGTATCACCTGGATTAACCTCAAAACTAACACTTTTTAATATTGGTTTTTCCGGCTCATATTCAAATGTCACCTGATTAAAGTTAACTTTACCTCGAATTAAAGGCATCTCAAATGCATTTTGCACATCTGAAATACTTGGCTCTTCATCTAGTGTTTCAAAAATACGTTCTAAATAAGCCATAGCTGTGATGATTTGATTATAAAAGTTGCCGATGTTTACAATTGGTGACCAAAATCGCCATACATAGCCAATAAATGCGACTAAAACCCCAACGGCGATACTCTCTGAAAAATATATGATACCAGCAAAGTAAATACATGACACAGTTCCTACTGAAATAATATCAATTGCTGGCCAAACTAAAAAATTCAATTTCACTGATTCCATCCAAGCCTGTCGATATTGTGTCGACACATTTTTTAATATATCGGTGTTCACCTCTTCCCTTGCAAACGACTGCGTTACCTTTATTCCGTTAATACTTTCATGAACATAGGCATTTAAATTTGACTGTTTCGCACTCACACGTTGATAAGCTTTTCGTTGTGCATTTTTCAAGCTGAGGATGACCCCCATCATTAAAGGGATTCCTAAAAAGCTTATTAAACTCAATCTTATGTCAATGGCTAACATAAAACCAACAGCAATAAGCAAGCTTAAAATATCCGACACTAAATTAATAAATCCATTTGAGATTAAATCACTAAGCGTATTCACGTAATTCACGACACGCACAAGAATTTTACCATGCGGCCGTGTATCGTAATAATCAAACGGTAACTTTTGAAGATGAGCAAACAAATCACTTCGTATCGCGACTAAAATATTTTGCCCAATCTCAGACATAGCACCTATTCTTAATCGCATACAAATCCCGGTAATGACTAACGATCCGATAAAGATAAGTGCTAAGATTGCTAATCCATTTACATTATGATTTGGAATCATATCATCTAATGCAATCTTTGTTAAATAAGGCCCAACTAATGCTGCACAGTTTGCAAGAATCATGAGTATAAGAGTGAGAATCATTTTCCACTTATACGGTCTAACATACTTTAACATTTGTTTTAGCTGCTCAAAATTAAACGTTTCTTCTAATTCCTCATCCATATCAAATTTATTTCTAGCCATCTTTATCCCCCCTTAACTATGACTAATTTGAGTTTGATAAACATGATAATAATATCCCTGTTGTTCCATTAAAGATTCATGTGTTCCCGTTTCTATTATTTTTCCATCCTTTAGGACCATAATTATATCGGCATCTTTAACCGACGATATACGATGGGCAATAATAAAATTAGTTCGATTATTTAATACTGTATTTAATTTTAACTGAATGGCATGTTCTGTTTCCATATCAACCGCTGATGTCGTATCATCAAGTATTAAGATAGATGGTTCTGTTAATAAGGCTCGCGCTAGTGAAATCCGTTGTTTTTGTCCACCAGACAAGCCTACCCCTCTCTCACCAATAATCGTGTCATATTGTTCCGGTAATTGCGTGATAAAGTCGTTTGCTTGGGCAATATCAGACACTTTTAATACTTGTTCAAACTCAGCATGGCAGTCGCTAAAGGCAATATTACCTTCAATCGTGTCCGAAAACAAAAAGATATCTTGAAGAGACGTCCCGATTTGTTTACGATAACTAGTCAAATCTAACTGTTTGATATTTATCCCATCAACAAATATATTTCCCTTCGTCGCATCATAAAATCGAGTAATTAAATTAACAAGCGTACTTTTTCCTGAACCTGTCGGACCTATAATACCAACGGTTTGTCCACTTTTCACCTCAAAACTCACATCATCTAAAACTAATTCATCTCCATAACTAAATGATACATTTTCAAACTTGATGTTTCCTTTAATTTTTGGAATCGAAACGGGATCTTGGACTTGTTCAAGCTTCGTGTTTGCATCTAATAAATCACGGATTTTATCACCTGCCGCAATAAAGCGTTGGACGTCATTGACTAACCATCCAGCCATCCGCATGGGATTATTTAAGGCCCAAATTAATCCATTAAAGACAACAATGTCTCCGAGTGTCATCATTTGATTCATCACTAAAATCCCACCGATGAAAATCATGATAACTGACAATGCACCCGCAGAAGAATCCAGGACAGGTAAATATTTTTGCCAAATTCGAGACGATGCTAAATTCTTTTCACGATAATTTAAATTTTCTTTTTCAAATTTCTCAATTTCATAAGCTTCACGCGCAAATGCTTTCACTACTCTATTTCCGCTAATATTTTCTTGGACAACAGAGTTAAGACTTGAGTAGGCTTCACGGATTTGATGAAACGTTGGTCCAACTTCTTTACTCATTTTTATAGTTAACATAGCAATAACCGGTGTGATTAGTAAAAGAGAAATCGTTAATAACGGACTTATGCTCAACATATAAACAACAGCAAAAATAAACACCAGTATATTTGAAAAGATGGAGTAGATGACAGATGCAATAAAATATCTAATTGTTTCAATATCTCCTGTCAATCTCGTCATCAAATCACCCGTACGCGTTGCGTGATAAAAATTGAAATCTAACGTCATTAGTTTTGTATAGCACTGCTCACGCAATTGAAACATAATGTCTTGTGAGACGAATTCAAACATGAGCTGATATGTATACGAGGTCATACCTTTTATCACAACGACCCCAATCATCATCAGCAAAATCGGTACTAATAATTGTTTGTTACTACCGTTCATTACATCATCAATAATCTTTCCACTCAACATGGGATTAACCATATTAAGACCTGCTCCTAAAAAGACAAGTAACATGGCTAAACCATATTTAAATGAATATGGTTTTAAATAATTTAAAATCCATTTAATACTTTTCAAGTGTGTCCCCCCTATTCCTCTAAACCCTCACACGTTTTAAGTGTAACGTTTAACTTATTATTCTCTATCATTATTATGATGACCAAATAGGGAATATGACAGTAATCTACATTTTTAAATTCTACCTTTTTCGCTACTTATTCACTATATGAATAGCTACTTTTCATGATTAACGCATTAATTGCTACGTTTTAAGCACAGCTAGTCACATACCATCTAAATTTTATTATTTGCCTATTAAACATCCACGCTTTGAAACGACAACTTGCTGATCCCCTAAAAACACACAGTCAACTTTTTTTAAAAGAAGGTCGTTCACCGAAAAAAAAGAGCCGCCATCGGCGACTCTAAACTCAACTATTTCACTTCAAATACAATCGACTCATATGGGCGTAAGACTAGTGAGTCTAATGCCATGTCAGAATCTTTGTAATTTGATAATACGATTTTCTCTGCTGTTAATTTTTCAATCGAGACTTCTACTTTAGTTTCAAAGAAGTTTGAAACAATTAACAAACATTGATTATTTAACGTTCTAGTATACGCATAAACTTGTTTATCATCTTCTAATAATAAATCATATTTTCCATACACAATAACATCTTGATACTCACTGTTACGACGAAGCGCAATCGCTTGGCGATAATGATTAAAGATTGAATTCGCATCTTCTAATTGTGAAGCGACGTTAATGGTCTTATAATTTTCATTCACTTTCATCCAAGGTGTTCCAGTTGTAAAGCCAGCGTTTTCCGTTGCATCCCATTGCATTGGCGTTCTTGCATTATCGCGAGACGTTGTTCCTACAATTGAACGCACTTCTTCTTCCGTGTGTCCTTTTTCTAATAAGGCTTGTATTTTTTCAATCGTTGCTACATCACGATAATCATTAAAATCAACGTAATGAGCATTTGTCATACCGATTTCTTCTCCATTATATAAAAACGGTGTTCCCCACATAAATAATAAAGAAGTCGCTAACATTTTACCTGATTCTTCATGATAATTTTCTTCATTTCCGTATTGTGACATGACGCGTGGGTGGTCATGATTTAACCAATATAAAGGATTCCAACCTTTACCGTATAATCCAACTTGCCATTTTGCAAACTCTGATTTTAATTCCACTAAATCTAATTCGCCTTTAACACCACCAAAGGCCCCATTTGCCCAACAATGATCGAAAGTAAAGACCATATCAAGCTCTTGAGAGTCGTAAGCAGCATATTTCAGTGCGTCTTCAACACCTGCACCCCCACCGACTTCACCGACAGTAAAGATATCGTATTTTGATAAGATTTCTTTATTTAATTCTTTTAAGTAGGTATGAACTTTAGGTAAATTCGAGAATTTCTTCCAATCTTGTTTATACTGTCCTTCAGATTCAAGTGTTGAATCTTCAAAATCCCAATCCTTTTCAATATGAGCAATTGCATCAACACGGAATCCATCAATTCCAAGATCAAGCCACCATTTGACCATATGATACAATTCTTGACGCATTGCCTCATTCGACCAATTTAGATCAGGCATCTTTTTCGAGAAAATATGCATGTAATATTCATCTGTTAATTCATCTTTATCCCAGCAAGACGGTGTAAAGAATGACGCCCAGTTTGTAGGCTCGATCTCATTTCCTTCTTTATCTAATTTTCCTTCTTGCCAAATGTAGTAATCACGATATGGATTGTCAAGTGATTGACGTGCTTCAACAAACCACGGATGCTCATCACTTGTATGATTAAGCACTAAGTCCATCACAATTCGAATCCCACGCTTTTTCGCTTCTGCTAATAATTCTTTGACATCATCCATTGTTCCAAAATCAGGCGCAATGTCATAGTAATCTGAGACGTCATATCCATTATCATCCATTGGCGATTGATACACAGGACATAACCATAACAAGTTCACCCCTAAGCGATTTAAATAATCTAATTTTTCAATAA
>DNGE01000128.1 GCA_003486705.1 Bacillota bacterium | reverse complement strand
AAGGAAAATATTTAGTTTTAAAACCTAAATCAAATAAATATAATAGCAGTGGAATAATGAAAAATAAGAAATGAAAAGGAGAAATTCAAATGAAAAAAGTATTATATATTACAGCTAATCCAAAGGCAGAGGAAAAATCATTTAGTTTACAAGTAGGGCGACAATTTATTGAGAAGTATAAAGTGTTGAATCCACAAGATGAGGTTATTGAAATTGAAGTGTATGAACATGATATTCCATTAATTGATAGAGATATTTTAACAGCGTGGGACGTGTTAGGTAAAGGTGGAGAATTTGGATCATTAACAGCTGCGCAACAAGAAAAAGTAGGACGCTTCAATGAATTAACAACTCAATTTATGCAAGCAGATAAATATGTATTTGTAACACCGATGTGGAATTTAAGCATTCCAGCGATGATGAAAGCTTATTTAGATACAGCAGTTGTTGCAGGTAAAACATTTAAATACACAGAAAATGGCCCAATCGGATTATTACAAAATAAGAAAGCCGTGCATATTCACGCAAGTGGAGGCGTATATTCACAAGGACCAGGAAAAGCGTTCGAATATTCAGATAGTTATGTGACAACAATTAGTAAATTTATCGGTATTGAAGATATTGAAACAGTCTTTGTTGAAGGAATGGCATATGCGCCACAACAAGCAGATGAAATAAAAGAAAAAGCCATTGAGAAAGCGTTAGAGTTAGTTAAAACATTTTAAGACATCTTTATGCAGTGTTAATAAGTAAAGGCCGGCTAATTGCCGGCCTTTTAATTTGAAATGGGAGTTGCACTTTTATAGAGAACATTTCATAAAAACAGTAAACGCTTAATTATGAAGAATGCAAAAACTTTACACTAAATACGAAAAAATTCTATTCAAGAATATATCTATAATTATTCTAAAATGTTTTAGAGGCAGAAGGAAATGATGTGAAAAAACGAGAGGAATTAAAAACAAAACTTCTAAATTTAACACCCATGTGGAAATAGAAGTGTCCATTAGCCTTCATGGCTACACATGATGATGTTATGAGAAAAATAGGTTTTCAATCTTTAAGTGGAACCGGATGGGGATGAAGTTTAGTTTAATAAAAAAAAATGATCTAATATTAGTTAATGGTAATATTAGATCATTCTTTTTTTATGAGATAGAGATTCTTTTAGTTATAATATTTTAATTTAAACTTTAGATAATTCTTTGGCAACAAAAGTAGTTTCTTCTTTTGTAAATCGCTTGGATAGATAGACGAAGAACGTGACGCACAAGATGACTTGAACGAACGTAGACATTGGGGTTGCAAGCCCGACTTTAAATAATGAGGTTGGTTCTAGTTGACTCATTAAAAATGAGACTGGAATTCTGATGCAAAATGCCCCAATAATACCTTGAACCATAACAAAGGTTGTTTTTCCACACCCATTGAAATAGCCAACCATACTAAACATAATGGCTGTAAAGAGACAATCTATTCCATATGCTTTCATATAATCCCAAGCCGCTAAAATAACAGCTTCATCTTTAGAGAATAATCCTGATAATAGGTTACCATGGAAGAAGGTGATATAGAACATAACAAGGCCACACCCGAAAGAGGTGATGATTGAATAAAGTAGAACTTTCTTAGCTCGATCATATTGTTTTGCCCCATAGTTTTGGGCTACAAAGGCAGAAACAGCTTGAGCAAAAGAAAGTGGAATTAACATGATAAACCCGACGAGTTTTTCCGCAACTCCAATACCAGCTGAAGAGACGACGCCCATCGAGTTACCAATCATCATAATAACTAAGAATGATAAATTGACAAGAACATCTTGTAAAGCAATGGGTGCACCGTATTTAATAATTTGAGTTGTTAACTGTTTATGAAATTGGATACTTTTTAATGAAAATTCGAAAGGCAGACCGCGTCTTTTGATTAAAATTAAAGATAAGATAACACTTGTGGACTGAGCTAATACAGTAGCAAAAGCAGCCCCAGTTGCTGCCATTTTAAATAAACCAACGAAAACTAAGTCAGCCACAATGTTAACCACACAAGCAATTCCAACGGTCATTAGCGGTGTTTTAGAATCTCCGATACCTCTGAATACCCCCCCAATAACATTGTAAGCAATGACAAATACGGCACCAAGTCCGCAAATTCTAATGTACGAAATCGTACTATCAAAGGCTTCAGTTGGTGCATGCATAATTTTTGCAATTGATGAGGCAAATGTCACAACAATTAACGTTATGACCACTGCCATAACTGCAAATATCGCAATCCCACTACCGACAACATTTCCTGCCTCTTTCTTTTTTCCCTCTCCGAGTTTTTGTCCAATTGCGATTGTAATTCCCATTGTCAACCCAGTAATCAATGCGGTGACGCCCATCATGACCTGACTTCCTGTTGAAACAGCGGATACATCGGCTGCATGACCAAACTGACCGACAATGAGTAAATCCACTGCGCCATACATCGTTTGTAAAAATAATGCGATTAAAATAGGAATCGTAAATTTTAATAAAGGTAATAATATTTTCCCCTCTGTAAAATTCAATACTTGATTCATTAATCTCTCTCCTTTTTAATTATTAGTTTTGCGCAAAACAATATGGAGAAAGATAAAACCGTTATAAACGGTTAATCTAGATTATGCCTTATTTTATCAAGGACCTGATAAAACGTCTTTAATTCTTGTTCACTGACGTTGTTACTTAGCCGATCTTCAACTGAATCAATAGCAGTAGAGATTTTTTCATAAATTTGAATAGCCTTGTCGGTTAGCACAATTTTTTTTAAGCGTGCATCCTCTGAAACTGGAATTCTTTGAATTAAATTATTTTTTTCCATGTTATTAAGCATCAAACTAACAGAAGATCGCTTAAGATCAAGTCCTTTTTCTAAATCTTTTTGAAAAATATCGTTATGATGACTTTCAAGAACAATAAAATCTAGCGTGTAAGCTTGGGCAACGGTTAAGCTATTATCAATAGCTTTGATGACAGCTGCATCTACATTTCTTGTAATAATATGATCTATTTTACTAATATCAAGACCGAGCTTAAGTTGTTTTTGTCTAGTCATAGGTGTCTCCTTAGTAGTAAAAATGTTTTGCACAAAACTAATATAACAAGGAGAGATAGGTGTGTCAAGCAAGGAAGGTTGTTTGGCACCTGTGATGTTTCAAAAATAAATGCTATCAAAGATAATTTAATAAATGTTAGAGGTATGATTTCTATTTCAATAGGAATTATACCTTTTTTCTATAGGTGACTAAAATGACATGATTATACAACTGTACAAATACAAAAAAATCCTATATTATAATATTATGGTAAAAGTGTAGAAATTTAGAATTTAATAGGCAAATTCGAGGAAACTCGAAGACGCAAAGCTATAGGGGCTAATGTTTATGAATTTTGTTAAAGTTTATCGAAATTCAGAAGAGTCTTTTCATGAATCAAAATCAATAGGGAAGATTGAGTTTGATCATGTAAAGATTTTTATTTAAACGATGCCAGCCAGTTGCCAAAAAGTCCAATCATGTCTTTTTGTTACTTAATCACTTAACGAAACAAGTGTAGATTAAGTAATTGGCAACTACCTATTTTTTAGGTAGTTTTTTTTATGGCTTTTAGGAGGAATTCATTCTACGTAATCCCAAGTTATTAGGAGGACGAGATAATGAAGAAAAAAACGATTGCAATAGCCATTGCATCAACCGTTGTATCAGGAACTTTGATAACATTACCGAATGTTTTTGCAAATGATATGACAAGCATTAATCAAGAAAGTCAGGTTATGGATGAAGCTTTAGAAAGTATTCGTATTCAAACGTTTAATTATTTAAGTGCTGATGAGTTAGTTAATTATGATGACGTTTATAAAGTACCAATGGAAAATATCAAAAGTATTACGAATAATGGTGGGCAATACGCTTCAAGTAAAATAACTTTAGCAATTGATGGAGATAAGAGTACGCATTGGGAAACTGGAAAGCCAAATACTGATACGTTCAAAAATCATTTTATTGTGGAGTTTGAAGAGATTGAAATGATTAATCGCTTAGTTTATACGGTTCGTCAAAGTGGAGCTACGGGTAAAGGATTCCCACTACAATTTGAAATTTATACTTCTTTAACAGAAGATGGAGATGATTTCACTTTAGTAGGAAGTGCTCAAACCGCTCAAAATAATAATGCGATTGAAATTAAATTTCAACCGACAGAATTTAAACGCTTAAAATTTGTTTTTGTTGAAGCACATAACAGTTGGGCAAGTGCAGCCGAACTAGCTTTTTATTCAGAAGATGTGTTAAGTGATGTGATTAACAACGTTTTTGTTGATGGAACGCATACACAATTAGCCGAGGAATATCAGTCGTTGGAAAAAATTAATGAAATAGAGCAATTACTTGTGGGTCATCCATTAAAAGATCGTTATCAAAAAGTTATTGAAAATGCGCGTGCGATTTATGAAAATCCTGATGTATTTAAAAATGATTTGATGATTACAGCGTCTCAACGTGGGGATGCTTCAGTTGAGGCACGTGAACATCAAATCCCACGTACTTCATACTCATTAGATAGTTTTGGACGTTATATAACACCAGGTGAAACAATCGAAGTATATGTGGATGCTGATGAAGATGGCATTTATCCGAAACTTGTGATGGGACAAATTGCTGACGATAAAAATGGTTGGATACGCACGTACGATTTAAAACCAGGTTATAACCAAATCACAGCGCAGGAATTTGATGAAATGAGTCCTGCTATTTTATATGTATACAACCCAGCATTAGAATCACAACAAGCCTACGCTCCAATTGTTAGACTAGTTGGGGGAACTGATTTCCCGATTTATCGCCATGGCGAAACAACACCTGAAGAATACGAAGCAGCACTACTTGCATATATGGAAAAAGTAAGTTTTGATGATGAAGATTTTGCAAATGGGGTACGCGATGATGTGTATTATAACGTTACAGAATTAGTATCGGAAAATAATACAATTTCAACGACTGCTGCCGGTGCTATCGCAGCGATTAATGAAATGAATAAAACTGGCTATTCGGTTTATGATACGATGGAACAAAAAGAATACGTATGGCAAGAGGTTCAACGTATTAGTGGATTTGATGATGAGGATGAGAATCCGAGCCATCATATCTTCAATCAAAAATTTACAACACGAGTGTTCACAAAAGGAGCCTTCGGATGGTCAGCTTCTGGCTATGTCGGATTCAACGGCGGGAATACGGAAAGACGTGATACGTCGCACTTTAAACAAATTGTACTTCCATTTGCTCCGAATCTTGGATGGGGATACTACCACGAATGGGGACACAGTATTAATAACTCAACCATTGAACATTTAGAAGTCACAAATAATATTTATTCGGCTATTTTACATAAACATTTTGGAGATGGAGATCGTGCCGATTGGAATTACATTTACAAACGATTCTCAAACGAAGAAATTAGCCATGGCTATTTCACGTATTTAGCTATTTTATTACAGCTTGAATACTACTATGAAGACGCTTATGCAAATGCTTCACGCATTGCCCGTGAAAATCCAGATGGCGTTTTAAACGGACTGTCATCAAGCTTAGAGCGATTAGTCGTTGCCTACTCCATTGCAAATGGCGTTGATTTAACAGATTTCTTTGAAGATTGGAATTACGTCAGCGCAACTGATGTCATGAAAGAAAAAGTGGCACAT
>DNGE01000188.1:10983-11187 GCA_003486705.1 Bacillota bacterium | reverse complement strand
CATTGGTGGTACATAAATAGTCGTTAAATTATCAAGCTTGAAATTATGGTCAAGTTCAAATAACTTGCACCACTTCAACTCCTGGATCCCACTTCCCGCTGCACGTACAATACAAACCTCATACTCCGCATCATAAACTTCCATTAAATCCAACTTCAAATCCGACGCCACTAACTGATCAAACACCTGTGGAATAATTAAATG
>DNGE01000188.1:10457-10692 GCA_003486705.1 Bacillota bacterium | reverse complement strand
ATATTTAACGCCGCAAACATTGGGTCTAAGAAACTTTGACCGCCAATAATGACCGCATCGGCTTCAGCCATTAAACGCTTCACCGCGTACTCAGCCACACACGGATGCCCTGGCACCGCGTAAACTACGTCACCTTTAGCACCTTCAGCTTTTACAATTTCAATAATTTCTTCATAGACTGCTTCAAACGTATCGTGCTTCATATACACATCATCAAACGCGCGATATGCGATAT
>DNGE01000188.1:0-10197 GCA_003486705.1 Bacillota bacterium | reverse complement strand
GATTTCAATTGATTGATGACACCAAGTGTTAACTGTAATTCGTCACCTGCTCCTAGTCCTACAATGTATATCATGTTGTTAACCTACCTTCTTTTTTATGTGCTTCTATGCGATTATGATTAATAGTCTGTTTGAGATATCCACATCTTGCTACAACGTTGAACCACGCTCACACTATAATACTTATTCTTGTCCCGCTTCAACCATCTTAACCTTACGTCGACGCTTTTTACGATTATTTTTATTTATTAAGCTCGTTGTTAACATAAAGATTCCGAGCACCGCACCGTATACTAAGGCGCCAATCAGGGCTTGAATACATAGTGAGGCAATGTTTTGTACGCGATTTTTTGCAATGCTTGAAATGGCATCTTGGATATAAGGATACGTCATATCAAGAACTAACCACATCATAAGTGTTGAAACGCCAATTTTTATAAGATTTCCAATGGTTGTTGGACGATACATGTTTCTAAATTGTGAAATGTTAATTACGGCAATAACGCCAAGGGCAATGACTGATGAAATAGCTGCTCCTTCAATGCCAAGGGCTTCTGTTAATGGCGCTGTTAAGATTAACTTCGCAAAAATTCCACCTAGTACGGACACTAACAGTTTTGAATATTGCCCTTCTTGTTGCATAATGGCTGTTGAGAAAAATACAATCGGATAAAATAACACTTGAACCGTTAATATTTTAAGTGCCTCAATTCCGTTTGAATCTTTGAATAATGCGATATTTAATTCATCGACGACTGTGTATAATCCAAGGGTTGCTGGTACTGCCATCGCCAAGATCATAAATAATGCCGAATTAAAGACTTTTTTACGTTTTTTTAACTCACTTACTCCCGCTAGTTGGGGAATCGTTGCTGACACCACGGCTCCTGTAAATACCGTTGCGGTTTGAATAATTGGCAATCCGCGATCATAGCTTCCTTTTAACATCATCGCTTCCATTGAAGAAATTCCACTATCAAGTAAGGAATTAAACACAAAGAAGCTATCTAATAATTGAAAAATAATTAAAATTCCTGCGCTTAAAAATAAATACACGGCCTTCTTAAAGAAGTGTGGACGATGTGTTAATCGCAAATAGCTCTTTGGCTCATCATTAAGCGGTACTACTATTAAAAATAGACTCGCCGCAATCGGTCCGATTAAACCACCAACAAAGGCCCAATACGCAATGTGATAAACACTTTTACTTCCAAAAATAAATAACACACCAATAATGGCCCCAACACGTAAGACTTGTTCAATACTCGTTGAATAAGCTGCGTAAGGAATCGTTTCTGCTCTTGTTTGTGACACCCCACGTAAATAAGACAGTGATGGAATCATTAAAAACGCCATCCCAACAACTTTAATCAGTGAACTTAAATGCATATCTCCCATAAGATACGCTAAAACATTACTTCCTAAAAACAACGTCCCAAATGATATTATCCCAAATACCCATAATGAACTTTTAATATAACGCTTAATATCTTCACTGTATTGATACGTTAATAATAACTCAGAAATAATCGTCGGCAGCACAACCCCATTTAAGGTCGTATAAATTCCAATGAGCGGATAAACTTGTTGAAAGACATACAATCCTTCATCGCCTGCAATATTTTGATACGGTACTTTATACAATAAACTTAAAAATTTCACTAAAAAGCCAGTCATCGCCAAGATGAGTGTGCCTTTCATCCATTTCGCCTTCATTTCATCTCTCCTAACTTTTAACGGTTCAATCCCCCTAAATAATTACAATCAATTTTTCTAATTCAAACCACACACATCACCATCAAAATGACAGCACCATTTCCCTTAATCCATTACCTTTATGCGGTCTGATAAACCAACTAAGTTAGGCTTAGATAATAAAACTTTTCTCAATATTATATTATAGCACCAAATTTAAAGACTTTGTTAATATTACCTATAAATATCGATATTTTCCATATAAAATGTCGATTTTGAGCATGACCACATAAAAATATTTAGCTAATTTCCACATTAATTGTATATTCCAATATTATCCTTGGAAAAAGGTAAGATTTTTATGATATTATAGTACCTCATGTGCAATAAATTTTTACTTTTAGACCACAATAATATTAGTTTTTTTTTGAGGTGATATGATGAAGATTATAGGAGATACGCCCGTTTGGGCTAAAGTAAATAAAGAGATTGGGCAAAAGTACCCATCTTTAAGCAAAAATATCGAAACGGATGTCGTTGTCGTAGGTGGTGGAAGCACTGGTGCTTTAACTTCACATTATTTAATGAAACAAGGCATTAAAACGGTCCTTGTGGATAAATTTGAAATTGGTATGACTGCTACTTCTGCAACCACAGCTATTCTTCAATATGAAATCGACTGTGACTTAATCGGATTAAAAGCTCATGCAGGTGAGCAAGAAGCAAAAGATGCCTTCTTATACGATTATCAAGCGGTAATGGAAATTGGACAAATCGTTAAAGAAATTAATAGCGATTGCCAGTTTAACTTCACGCCATGTTTTTACTACACAGAAGACCCAGGTAAAATAGATTACATGGAAGACGAGTGCAAACAAAGACAAGCCATCGGTATTCACTGTGAATTATACAAACCTGAAACACATCCTGATAAATTCAGCTTTAACTACACAGCTGGAATTTTCTCACACTACGGTGGAGCGACAATGGATCCATTACGTTTTACACGCGATTTAATTGATTACAACGCAAAAAATGGCTTAAACGTTTACGAACATACAAACATCGTCGACTTTGACTTATCAGATAAAGGTGTCACACTAAGAACAGATATGGACTTTGAAATCAAAGCCACTCGCGTTATTTTCTGTACAGGATACGATGCCCTTACATTCTTTGATGAAAAAAATCCATTTGTAAAAACTGCACGTACATTTAGCATTGTTTCAAAACCTGTTGAAAGCTTTACAGGATGGGAAGCGCAATGTATTATCCGCGATGATAAATCGCCATACACATACTTAAGAACCACACCAGATAACCGTATTATTATTGGTGGTGAAGATGTTGCATTCAATCACTTAGATGATGAAGTTGCAAACATGGGATCACGTCATCCACTTGCCCTACAACAATATCATCAATTATTAAAACGTGCGCGTCAGATGTTCCCAAGCATTGAAAACATTAAAACAGACTATTGGTACCACGGAGTATTTGCCGACACTAAAGACACACTTCCATTCATCGGAAAACACCCAGACTATCCAGGTGCTTACTTCAACCTAGGATACGGTTCCAACGGAATTTTATATTCATTAATCGGTTCTAAATTAATCGTACAAGATTATCAAGGATATAACCCAAAAGAATTACAAATGTATCGTTTTAATCGATATTAATCAAAAAAATGCCATGACCGCTTTTCAAGGTCATGGCATTTTTTTATTTTAAAATATGATTGATAACGCGTTTAGCATTTCGATTCGTAATATTATCAATCTCAACACTGCTATAACCGCGCTGAATCAATTCATCAATGACGTTATTTGCATACGCTGCATTTGGACAATCGTCTAAATTATAATTTTCTAAATCATCCACTAAATAATTCATAAAATCAAACCCAAGTCCAACATAATTTGTTCCAACTAATTTTTTAATATAATCGATATGATTAACTAATGATTTAATAGTTGGTTTTTTAGGATCTGTAAAATCCGGAACTGCTGTGACCCCAATCATCCCATCGACTTGAGCAATCGCTTTAATTTGAACATCTGTTAAATTTCGTTTATGTGGCGTTAAACCATAACAATTTGAATGTGATGCAATAACCGGTGCTGTTGTAATGTCTAAAATATCAACCATCGTTTCGACATTTGCATGCGATACATCCACAACCATTCCAAGCTTATTCATCAGTGTCACAGCTTCACATCCTAAATCGGTTAACCCCACTTTTTTCTCACTGCCGACACCTGTTCCATATTGGTTTTTTTCATTCCACGTTAACATAGCATGACGAAACCCTTTATCATATAGTTTTCTTAACTGTTTTAAATCTTTAACCGGTGCTAAACTCTCAAGCCCTAAGACAACATTCATTTTATGATCTTCCCATTCGTCTTTCCCCTTCACGAGATGGATATTATCTGAATGTTGTAACTCCGATATTATATAATTAATAGCTAAATCAAAATCATCACATAAAAGTTGGTTAACATCTGTGTAATACGTCCAAATGCCACCTGTAATATTTCCTTCTAATAATTGTGGAATATGATAACTCTCAACTGTATCGCTTTTCCCTTTTAAGCGTTTACAAACAATATCATACAGTATATCTGTGTGCGTATCAAAAATCAAAGTGAATCTCTCCTTTTACAATCAATACTACTCTATCAGTGAGTAACATTTCTGTTTGTATATAGAATCTATACTTCAAAAATTTGAACATCTATTTCTATTATATCTTACCTATCCAAAATTAGGTCTACTATCATCCTACAAGTTATGACATACTTCGACGTTTTACTACTCATTTAGTTAAAAAGAAAGAAAAAACACCAAAATACTCCCCTATTATAACAGCGTGATTTATCCATTTAAGGATGGACTTTAGACAAAAAAAGTGAGGTCAGCATGATAGCTTGACCTCACAAAATATATTTACGCTTCTTGTGCTTCACTAAACTGACTATTATAAAGATCAGCGTAGAATCCACCCGCAGCAATTAAAGCATCATGATTTCCAGTTTCAATAACATCTCCATCTTTCATAACTAAGATGATATCTGCATCGCGAATCGTCGATAAGCGGTGTGCAATAACGAAACTTGTACGTCCAACCATTAAGTTTTTCATCGCTTTTTGAATTTGAACTTCTGTACGTGTATCAACACTACTTGTCGCTTCATCTAAAATCATAACAGCTGGGTCTGATAAAATTGCGCGTGCAATCGTTAATAACTGTTTTTGACCTTGAGAAATATTCGACACTTCCTCATTTAAAATCGTATCATATCCTTCAGGTAATACGCGAATAAAGTGATCGGCATGAGCGGCTTTTGCTGCTGCGACAACTTCTGCTTCTGTTGCATTAGCTTTACCGTATGCGATATTATCGCGGATTGTTCCGTTAAATAACCATGTATCTTGAAGAACCATTCCGAAGTATGAACGTAAGTCAGCGCGAGTCATATCCGTGATGTTGACACCGTCAACTAAAATCTCACCACCGTTAATTTCGTAGAAGCGAAGTAATAAGTTAACGAGTGTTGTTTTACCAGCACCTGTTGGCCCAACAATGGCAACCATTTGCCCAGATTCAGCTTTTAGATTTAAGTCATTGATTAACGTCACATCTTCTTTATATCCAAATTTAACGTGTTTGAACTCAACAACACCATGTGGCTCATCAATATGAGTCGGGTTTTGTGTTTCTGGTAATAACTCTTCTTCATCTAAAAGAATAAAGACACGCTCAGCTGCTGCAACTGTTTGTTGGATAATATTTGAGATATTTGCAATTTGAGCAATCGGTTGTGAAAATTGACGATTATATTGAATAAACGCTTGAACGTCCCCAATTGTAATACGTCCTTTTGTGACTAAAATACCACCGACAACTGCTACAACAACATATCCTAAGTTTCCGATAAAGTTAATAATCGGCATGATTAAACTTGATAAAAATTGTGCCATAAATCCAACACCATAAAGTTGTTCATTAATCTCTCTGAACTCTTCAATAGCTGTTTCTTCATGTCCAAATGCCTTAACAACATTGTGACCTGTATACATTTCTTCAATATGACCATTTAATTTACCAAGTGTTGCTTGTTGCGAAATAAAGTACTTTTGCGATTTTTTAATAACGATGGCCATTAAAACACCAGATAGCGGAATAATGATCATTGAAACTAATGTCAGCAATGGACTAATCGTTAACATCATCCATAAGACCCCAACAACTGTAATAACTGAAGTAATTGACTGTGTAATTGTTTGTTGAAGCGTCCCACTAATCGTATCCACATCATTTGTAAAACGACTTAATAAATCACCATGTGTGTGTGAATCATAAAACTTTAATGGTAATTTCGATAACTTTTTATCGACATCTGAGCGCAGGTCATACACAGCACGTTGAGCAACCCCGGCCATAATGTATTGTTGAATATAAGAGAAGGCTGCACTTAACACATACAACACAATTAACGTTACAACAATCTTCCAAATATAATCAAAATCAACTGGTGCAACGTTTTGCACCCCTGACATTTTTTCTTGAAGCGGTCTAAACAATTCATTTGTAATGCGTCCCATAATTTTTGGTCCAACAATACTAAATACTGTACTTGCAATCGCAACAATTAAAACAATGACAATTTGCCATGTGTATGGTTTTAAATAACGACCTAAACGTTTAATTGTTCCTTTAAAATCTTTTGGTTTATCAAATTTACCTGGTTTACCACCCATTGGGCCCATAATTATTCCTCCTCTCCTTTAAGTTGAGAATCAACAATCTCTTTATAAATATCACAATTGCGAACTAATTCGTCATGCGTTCCATCTCCGACAATATGTCCTTCATTAAGAACTAAAATACGATCCGCATCCATGATTGTGCTCACGCGTTGTGCAACGATAATTGTTGTTGCTTCTTTTGTTTCTTCTTTTAAGGCTGCACGTAATTTAGCATCTGTTTTAAAATCAAGTGCTGAGAAACTATCATCAAAAATATAAATTTCAGGTTTACGAACAATAGCACGTGCAATTGATAAACGTTGTTTTTGACCACCTGAAACATTCGTTCCACCTTGAGCAATTTCTGAATCTAATCCCTCTTTCTTTTTCGATACGAAATCAGCGGCTTGTGCAACGTCTAAAGCATGTTGAATCTGCTCATCAGTTGCTCCCTCTAATCCGTATTGAATATTATCACGAATCGTTCCCGTAAATAAAACAGCTTTTTGAGGAACATAACCAATTTTTTGACGTAATTCCTCTTGGCTCATGTCACGAACGTCGATACCGTTTACTAAGACTTGTCCCTTCGCCGCGTCATAAAAACGTGGAATCATATTAACAATCGTTGATTTACCTGAACCCGTTCCACCAATAATCGCTAAAATTTCACCCGGTTTCGCTGTAAATGAGATTCCTGAAATTGCAGGATTTTCTGCTCCTTCATATTCATATGAAACATCTTTAAATTCAACAACACCGTGTAAATCAGATGTTTTTGATGTTTTAGGATCATTAATAATCGGTTGCATATTTAACACTTCATTAATACGCACAGCTGACGCTTGTGCACGTGGAATCATAACAAACATCATAGATAACATCATGAGTGAGAACATAATTTGACCAATGTATTGAATAATCGCCATTAAGTTACCAACTTGTAATTCCCCAAGATCAACACGTTGTGCACCAAACCACATCACGATAACAATCGAAACATTTAATAATACCATCATTAATGGCATTAAAAGCCCCATTAAACGGTTCGCTTTCATCGCGATTTTAGTTAAATCTAAATTGGCTTCATTAAATCGATCTTCTTCAAACTTTTGTTTATTAAACACGCGAATAACGCGCGTTCCAGTTAAGTTTTCGCGCACAACTAAGTTCAACTTATCAATACGTTTTTGAACAAGTTGGAACATTGGCATCGCAAAGCGAGCGATTAAAAAGATTGAGATAAATAAGATTGGAATAATATAAATGATTATTTTTGTTAATTCCACATCTTTCTCAAAAGACATGATGAGTGCTCCAACGATCATAATTGGTGCTTGTACCATCATACGTAGCATGATGAGAATGACTTGTTGTACTTGCGTAATATCGTTCGTCGTTCTCGTAATTAAAGAAGCTGTTCCAATTGAGTTAAATTCGTTTAAAGAAAATGACTCTACTTTTTCAAAGACTTGTTGACGTAAATCGCGGCTATATCCTATGGCCACTTTTGCTCCTAGGTAGTTGGCTAATATAGAAGCCGCCGTCCCAACAAGTGCTACGAGCAACATAAGCCCTCCAACTCGTAAAATATAAGAAATGTCTCCTTCAACAATACCTGTATCAACGATATCAGACATTAAATTAGGTAAGTTTAAATCTGTTAGTGTGAACACAAAAATGAGTAATAGTGTTCCAACAATCGTTAACCAATACGGCTTTAATCCTTTGAATAATCGTAACATGGTGAATTCTCCCTTCTATATAAAAACAAATATGTTTTTATTATTTTTTTAATAACATCATTCCCTCAAATAGTTGGGTTAAAAAGTATTTAACTAACGGTTTAAGGTTTTAATACATCTCGACATTAATCTTTGAAACAGTCGTGATGATCCGGACAAACCTGAATGAGATTATCTTTAAGTTTTTGTAAGGCATGTTTCAGGTGTAAAAACTCCTCGTCCGTAAAATTACCAAATGTGATGTCTTGAATCTCGCTCATAAGTTTATCGACTTCATTCGATAATTCTTTCCCTTTTTCCGTTAAGACGACCTGCGTGACCCGATTATCACTAGCGCTTCGGTTACGTTGAACTAACTCTTCACGCTCCATTCGCTTGAGCGTCACATTAATCGTCGCGGGTGTAACTCCAATAATTTTAGCTAACTCTACTTGCGTCATGGATGTATGCTTCGACAACATATGAATAATCTTTGGTTGCCCTGGATACATATTAATCTCATCTAACTTTTTTTGTAATACGATGAAGTGTAATTTCAAAACTTGGTTGAATAATTTAGATATATCGTTACTACTATTAAATTCCACTATTCTCACCTCATTTCATCTAGGAGTATTTTACAACCACACCATTAATTAGTCAACTAATAATTAGTTGTTTAATCATTAGTCGTTTAATTATTATAAGGTATACTATGTGATCGCATCCTATAAGTTACAAAGAAAGCGCATAACATTCAAATTTACTCCCTTATTATATGATGATTGTCGATATTTAATAGATTATAGAAAGAAATAGTTAATTATAAGCACCCAAGTTTATAATTATGACTTATAATACAGTGCTTATACATTCTATTTAGATTCTATTTTTATCATAACCTGCCACTCAAAAACTATCTCAAATCAGCATATTTATGTTAAAATGAACTATAAAAAATATGATAAGGGTGGAATTAAAACATGGCAGTCATCGTAAAAAAAAGCTACTTATATTTACTCGACAACGTTGCGGGCATCTACATCCCAACCAAATTACCTTTAAATGACGAGGTGGAAGGAACAACGCTTTACCTTGAGAAACTAATCGATAAATGCTTAAAAAATGCCGCGGCAAAACCTGCAAAATTTAATGACGGCAGTGCCACAAAACAACTATTTTTAGATTACAGAATGCGCGATTTGACATTGGCTGACGTCGGGTACGATTTGGCGGGGCGCCTATATGATTTAAAAACGCAATACGAACTATTTACAGCAAGCGACTTTTTCTTATGCGAAGTCGAAATGTTAAACGTTGAATATATCGTGGGATTAGAACTTGTGTGTAAGGCTGCTTTCACTCATGAAGTGAAACAAACGGATGAAGGGGTTCAAAATAATTTATTATTGCACGAGGCGATGTTACCAGCGCCAACAGGGCGCAGCGGTCGCTTCTTCATGGTCAACCGTGACAACTTAAATCTAACCATTTTAGAAGATCGCGTCAAATTCGAAGGCGAAGACCTTTCACTATTTGCTGAAGATTTACTTGGAACGACAACTGATATCTCAATTAAAGAAGCCGTTCACTTAGCACGCAGTGCAACGGAAAAAATTGTGGAAAAACATAACCTCGATGAACTAGAAGTGATTCCGATGTTCCACCAAGCCATTACAGAAGTTATCCACACAGGAGCCGAACTCGACTTCGAAGCTATCGGGGGCGAAATCTTCAAAGAACACGAAGCCATCGCCACAGACTACGCCGTTGAAATTCAAAACCACGGCATTGAAAAACCAATCGTCAACTCAACCGGAGCCAAAGTCCGCACCCCAAAAATGCAAAAAATCAAAACCGACACTGGAATCGAAGTCAGCTTCCCATTCGACTACTACCAAAACAAAGACTACTTAGAAATCATTAATACACCAAACGGACGCATCTCAATCGAGATCAAGAATGTTGGGAATATTACGAATAAACAGTAAACAAAAAAACCGTCAGCGTGCTGACGGTTTTT
>DNGE01000021.1:2024-5475 GCA_003486705.1 Bacillota bacterium | reverse complement strand
TTTTGTCCACCTTCAAAATAACTTTTTGTTGTGATCCCTAAATCGCTTAAGCGAATTTTTTTCCCATCTCCAAGGTCAATTTCCATATTGACCATTGAACGCATGGATGTTTGAATACTTTGAATTAGTGAATCACTTCGTAATAACCCACTTTTTGTTTTCTCTTCCCACAATTCAATTTCTTTTTCAGTCATATCTTTTTTTTGATCGTCTGTGAGTGGCGGATAATCATTGTATTTTGACTCAGTTAATGTCTTAGCAATATCATCAATTAAGCTATTGTATGCATCAACAAATTCAGTCACTTTACCGACAATACCATCAATGTCCGTACTAACTGTAACTCTTGTTTTCCCTAAGTCTGTGACTGATAACTCTAACCCTTGAATCGTGAATTCGTTTGAACTAAATGTTAACCCTTCAGCACCATTAAAATTAATAATGGCATCTTTTCCTTTTGCTTCGACACCACTTTCTAATTGGTGATTTAATTTCAAGCTTGATAAGACATTGCTTGTAATTGTGTTTCCGTCTTCATCTGTGCTTGAATTTTCCGTTATGGTAATCGAATTAGACGAACCGGTCTCGTTTGTAGATAAAAACACGCGACCATTTGTTTTATCGTATGAGGCACTAATTCCATCGACTTTATTCATTTCACTCACTAAGTCATTTAAGGTCATAGTACCGTCTGTGTCTTCAATTGTTTTTCCATTAATCGTAATGTTCACATGGATGCCTTGTTCTTTTAGTGAGGCAGTTGAATCAATGTTAATGTTTTCTTGTGATCCGACTTTTACGTTATCGGCAAGTTGTGTAACTTCGATATCATACGTTCCTTTTTGTGCAGCTGATGATGCTTTAGCTGAAACGTTGTTATTGCTTGAAGTTGCTTTGTTTACCCATGATAATGAGTTCATTGTTGACGGTCGTGTTAAACCGCTTGATGAAATGTTGTTGCTGATGCCAAAGATGTCGCGTGTTTTAATGACGAAATCGGCGTATTTATCTGCGATGGCGGTGTAAGCTTTTTGTTTGTATTCAACCATCATTTTTTGTTGATAAATGCGGTCAACTTTTGTACGTTCGGCATTCATTAACTGTTCTACCATTGATGTGGTGTCGAATCCACTTGCTAGACCTCCTAATTGAATTCCTGCCATATTCTCACCTCATTTTTCAGTTTATTTGTTAGGCTCGTTTATCGATTGATAATCCTAATAACTCATCGATTCCTGCTGCATAATCAAGTAGTTGCTTTGCTGGAATTTCTCGTACGACTTCATCTGTTTGAGCATCTACTAATGTGATGTAGTACTTTCCTGTTTTTTCGTGTTGTTGATATGATAGACGTAATGATTGAGCAGCCTCAAGTTTCTCGTTTACCTGTTCCACAATTTTTTGTGTATCTGCTTCTGATAATTCTTGAATATTTTGCACCGGTTGTACAGGTGTAATAGTTTCTGCGTGGATGATTTGTTGTTTTTCGATTTTTGGTGTTGTTATGGGATTTGTTATTCCTTCGATCACTAAATAACCTCCTACTTTTTCGCGTTTAGTATATTCATTAAGTCTTGTGTTGTTAAAGTGAGAGCTTCTTCATTTTGTGCTTTAACTTCGTCGATGACTTCTTTTCGCATAATTTTTATGTTTTTTGGAGCTTCGATTCCAATCTTTATTTTTCCATTTTCTAAATCAATGATTTTTATTTCGATATCATCACCGATAATTAAGCTTTCACCGGGTTTTCTTGTGACAACTAACATGCACTATCACCTTCTACTTTTATAGGATATGTCGTTGTATAGGTTTTTCCTTCAAGGACAATTTGATACCCTATTTTATTTTTCACATGCAAGATGATAGGTCCGAGTAAGTTTGTTGTCATGTCGGCATTGTTTCTGATGGTGACGATGCTTAAGATGGTTAAGTCTTGTTCGGTTTGTACATTTAGTTGCTCAACGAGTTCTTTGTTTAAATCAAATTGATACCCCGCATTAAAATGAAAGGGATTCGTTACGATAAACGAAACGCCTGGGGTTTCAACAGATTGTAGAACTTTAAAAACAGAAGCGCCAGTTTCATCTAGATTTAGGAGGACGAATTTTGTTTTTGATTCGAATCCGAGTAAGCCTTTTGGGAAAGTTATGATGTCTTCTGTTGCTATGTTAATTTCACCATGAAATTTTGTTTGAATATTCATGTTTACCACCTACTATCTTAAAAAGTCTAATAAACTTTGTTGCATCATGCTAGCTGATACTTGTAATGAGGCGCTGTATGCGACTTCAGCCGCTGTTAATTCAATAATTTTTTCAGCGTAGTCAACGTCTTCGATGTTTGATAACAGGCTACCGAGTGTTGTGATTTCATTTTCGTTACGGTCTTTTGCTACATCTAATCGATTTGTGACCGCACCTACTTTTGTACGTACTGATAAGATTTGATTTTCATGTTGTGTTAGTTGTTCTGAGATGGTTGTGATATCTTCGCTAGTTGCATCAGGGTCGTTCAATGTTTCAATGAGTTTATCCAGTGTTTCAAATATATCAGGGTTGCTTCCGGTTACATCATCATAATACATGTTGCAGTCAACAGATGAGCTACTACTGATTTCAACGTTTTGAACGTCTGCATCACTTTTTGCAAAGACGGGTTTATCATTGACTTTTTTATCGAGTGAGTCTTGAATTGTCTTTTTGAGTTGCTCGATTTCGGTTGCCATGGCTTGTTTGTCTTCAATTGATGTGGTGTCGTTGGCTGCTTGTGTCGTTAACTCTTTAATACGTAACATAACGCTATTAATTTCTGACAACGATGAATCTGCCTCATTCATTAACGTTGTTGCATGATCAATATTTCGCTGATACTGTTCTTTTTGTGAAATCTCTTGTTTATACCCCATAATTTTTGTTGTAAAGTATGGGTTTTGCGATGGCTTTGTAATGAGTTTCCCTGAATTTAATTGTTCGCTAATTTGGTGATATTTTGTTAAGTTTTGACTAATAGCCTTTGTTTGTGAACTCGTCATCATGTTGTTAGTTACACGCATGACCTACACCCCCATTCGATTAATAATTGTGTCAAGCATATCGGTGATAGTTGAAATAACTTTTGCATTAGCTTCGTATGATTTTTGGAATTGAACTAAGTACGCGACTTCTTCATCCATGCTCACACCTGATAAGGATTCTGCCTTTGTTTGTAAATGTGTTAAAATCGTTTCTTGTGACGTTAAGCTATCTTGCGCTCTTTTTGTTTCTGAACCAATGTTAGAAATAATGGTTTTAAATGCACCTGTTATGTCTTCTTTAGCTTTTGATAACTGCTCTGTATCTAATGTGATATCGCCTGGATTAGCGTTGACTACTAGTTTCCCCTCCGAATCAACTGAGAACATCACGCCATTCGTTGGTTTAATAACTGAGTTTAGTTGTTCACTAATCGTATT
>DNGE01000021.1:0-1854 GCA_003486705.1 Bacillota bacterium | reverse complement strand
GCTAGCTCATTGACAGATGTTTTATAACTTTCAATAATCGCTAATTGATCGTTATATCCTTTAATTGCACCTGATTCAATTTTCCCTTCAATGTCCGCTAGTTGTTCTTTTGAGTTAATATCATTAATAGAAACCGGTCCATCTTCTGTTTTAATTGAGACCGATACGGTTTGATTATCATTGATTTTAACGTCTATATCCATAATTCCTGACAATTCACGTAATAAGTTATCGCGTTGATCTAGTAGCTCATTGGGTGATTTTGTCGGGTCTGTTTTATAAGCTTTTTCTAAATTTTCATTAACGGCTTTAATACTATCCATTAAGTCCATTGCAGTAGATAATAGATCTTCTTTACGCTCACTTGTGTTTTGAGATAATTTATCTAATTGGGTTGTAAACTGATTCACCGTGTCTGCAATGGTTTGCCCATTTTCTTTAATTAATGATTGTAAGGCCTTGTTTGATGGGTCTTTTTTTAGTTCTTCTAAGTTATTAAAAAAGTCATTAAAAATAGCACTTAATCCCGTATCGCTTGGTTCTCCAAATATACTTTCAATTTGCTCTAACCCTTCAAGTTTTGCTCCAAGTTCATTGTACTTTGAGTTCTCAGTACGAACTTGAGCTTCTAAGTGCTGATCACGTAATCGTTGAATATCTTGTACATGAACGCCTGCCCCTGTGTAACCAACACCTCGGAAGTAAACTGGAGTATTTGTTCCATATACCGTTCGTTGACGTGTGTAGCCAACTGTATTAACATTCAAAATATTATTAGAGGTTGTATTAATTCCTACTTGCGAAGCCTGAAGCCCCGTCGTTGAGGAATTCATCATTCCAAATAAGTTCGACATTGTTTCACTCCTTATACTTTACGATTCATCATCGTTGTCTTGACTTCACCACTGCTATACATATTTCCTTTGCGTCCATATGTAATTGATTTTTCTTTTGCTGATGTTAAAAGCGCCCCTAACATATCTTTTGAGTAAGTATACGTTAACGTTGCCAATTGTTGATTTAATTCTTGGTAATAGTTAATTTGATCCATTACCTCTTTGTATTCATCTACTAAATAATTCAAATCTGCTCGTCCTTGAACAAATTGTTTTAATGTCATATCGCCCATTTCTTTATAACGCGCACATTCTACCTCGTTTAAACCATAAACTAGCTCCTCTTTAAGATTAACGATTTGTGCTAGTACATTTGAGTCAGTATCTTTTAACGCAACATGTTCTTTTTTTAATAAATCTAATAAATTCTTTAACATATCGATTTGTTTATTTAAAATATCTAAAATTTCCATATCCTTATCACTTACCTATAATCTAATTTTTAAATTGTTTTAAGATTGCATCTGCAATCTTTCCGCTTGAAATTTCATATGTCCCATTTGCTAATTGAGCTTTTATTTGACTCACACGTTCTGATTGGTTATTGTCATATGTTTTTGCTGTTTGTGCATATTTCATCAGTTCTTTTGCTTCAGATGAAATTGAAATCCCAACCGATTTTTGAACGTTAGCTTGTTTTGCATTGTTTTGATAAGTTTCTAAAGATGCTGATTTTTGATGGTTCACATTTTGTAAGTACACATGTTTCATTCGATCGTTTACTTTCATTTAGCCACCTCCATTGTCCTCAATTTTAATTATCGGAGATTACCTAAAACTTTTTACCCCTACACAACAGATTCTAGCCCAATTTAAAAAGCGATAATATGAATTATCGCTTTACATTATTGTAAGACTAGTTTATTATCCGTAACTTAACGCTTCATTTTTTGATGATCATGCTTTGTTTTTGCATCAATCCATAATGACTGTGTCTTATCACTTGATTGCTACATCC
>DNGE01000092.1:14096-15747 GCA_003486705.1 Bacillota bacterium | reverse complement strand
GCTATTTTAGCAGCAATTGCAGTACCAGCATTTGGTTCAATTCGTGAAAAAGCAAATGTATCAGCAGACACAGGAAATGCCCGTACAATTTATTCTTTAATTGCCACAGAATTAGCAAGTGATAATTTAACTTATCAAAATGATACTACCACTAAAATTTCAGGTTTAGTCTTAAAAAATACTAGTGATAAATCAATTGCAAGTTTAATTGAGCCAACACCTAATGTAAAGACATATCAAAACTATGAATTCGCTGCAAAGATTGATGATGGAAATATTCAAATCTATGTTGTAGATTCATCTGGTAAAAATGCGAAGGCAGTTTATCCGGCAGTTACAGATAAATATAGTCGTTAATTTAGGGAGGAAATAGTAATGTTATCTAAATTATTAAAGAAGAAGAAGAGTGGATTTACTCTAATCGAGTTAATTATCGTAATTGCAATTATTGCTATCTTAGCGGCAATCGCAGTCCCAGCATTTGGATCAATTCGAGAAAAGGCTAATGTTTCAGCAGATTTGGGAAATGCTAGATCAATTTATAGTATAGTATCCTCGGAATTAGCAAGTGATAATATTACACTTCCAACAGCAAGAACAGCGTATAAAGCAGATAAAGTAGGAGAAGAAAGTGGTATAAATATTACTGGTACTAATGGATTAATGCATCCAGCTCCAACCGTTAAAACATATCAAGGATATGACTTTTATGTAGTGTTAGATGCTGATGGAAACATTCAAATTAATGTTGGAAAAGGAACAGATGTTGGATATAAAGTGTATCCAGATACAACAGGTAAATATGCTACATCAAATAAAGATGCAAATCCAGGATCTCATTAATAAAATAAAAGTGTAAAGCCCCCAGGCTTTACACTTTCTACTATAAACACAAAAATGTATAGCCATATCTAGGGCGGGGGTCCTAGGAATTTGAGATTTGAGGTGAGGAAATGAGCGTTGAGAAGAAGTTTGATTTAAAGGCTTTGGCGTCGATGGATGTTAAGGATTTGTTTAAAAAGCGTAATGTTTCGGGTGAGGATCGTGAGAAAACGTCGAAGGCGATGATGAAGCCGGTTGTGTCGTTTGATTTTGGATCATCATTTATTAAGATTGTGGAAGGGCGTTATGTTCGTGGTCAATTGAAGGTGTCTAAGTGGTTTAAGGTTGAGACGCCAGTTGGTGCCATTGTTGATGGCAAGATTATGGATAAGATATCGTTAGTTAACGCTTTAGAGCAAGGTTTAAAATTATATAAGTTAAAGGCAACAGATGCAATTTGTGTCATTAATTCAACGCAAATTATTAATCGTGAGTTATTGATTCCAGTGGTTGCGGATGATGAAGTGGAAACGGTTGTGCGTTATGAAATTCAAAAGTTTTTACCGATTAATTTAGATGATTATTTGGTACAGTATGTGAAGCTTGGTGAGGTTGAGGTAAATGGCGCGATGAAATATCGTTTAAATATTATCACCTTCCCGCAAAAGATGGGTTATGCGTATTATGAGCTGATGAAGGAATTAGATTTAAAACCATATGTGTTAGACGTGAGTTATAATGCAATCGGGAAACTTTGTAATTATACAAAGATGTTAAATACAGTGACAGATGCTGAAGGTACGGTTGCTTTTGTTGATATGGGAGCTCA
>DNGE01000092.1:7973-13824 GCA_003486705.1 Bacillota bacterium | reverse complement strand
TCAAATATATCAATAAAATCAGCGGTATCTTTAAAAGAGAGTATAGCTGATTTATGTAAACGCGACGATTTAAGTGATGAGCAGCAAGTGGTTCAACGTTGTGTTGATGATATGATTAGCGATTTAGAGCGTGTGCTACAGTTTTATCGTAATAAAGAAGTGGGAAATAAAGTTGATCATATTTTTGTTATAGGTGGAAGTGCTAAGATGCGCGGGCTTGTTGAATATATGGAGCAAAAGCTTGGGGTTGCAACAAGTTATATTGAACAATTAGAAAATGTTGAACTTTCTTCTGATTGTAAAGTTTTAGGTATGCCGGAGTATTTTAATGCCATTGGCGCAATGATTAGATTATAGGGGGTGGTTAAATGAAACAGCAAGATATTAACTTTTTTAGTACGTATCAAAGTAAGAGTCACGAAAAGAAGAGTCAGAATCGTTATGGATATGTGTTAGGTCTTGTCGTTGGTGGATTAGTTATTGGATCGTTTGGATATAATGTGATGGAGATTTCAAAGATTAAAAAAGACATTAATTATTATAATAGTGAGCTTGCAAAGCCTGAGGTTTTGGAGAAAATGAAAGAGTCTGATTTGGCGTATCAGATGAAGGAAGTTTTGGAGCAATTTGATACAGGGTTAAATTCAATTTTAACTGCTGTAAATAGTCGTGATATTATTACGACGCAACGTTTGGATTTAATTAGTTCGACTTTGCCAAGTGATGTATCGTTTGGAAGTCTAAGTATTACAAATACGACGATTACGATGCAAGCGACATCAAAAAGTCGGACAGCAATTGCTGAGGTACAACATAATTTAAAGGCGCTTGATTTTATTTCAGATGTTTATATTGGGGCCATCAGTGGAACGGATTCTTACTCGTTTAGTTTAAACTGTGTCGTAAAGGATGTGAAATAAAATGAAGATGAGTCAGCGTGAAAAGTATTTGTTAATGATTGTTGGAAGTGTTCTCGTTGCAGTATTGTATTTTCAGTTCGTATTTGCACCACAGCGTGAAAGGATAACGGAGTTACAAGGCGAGTTATTCACAGTTCAGACGCGTTATGATGAGGTTATGAGTAATATTCGATCACTACAGAAGCGTCAAGAGCAAATTAAGGGTTTGAATATGAGTATTAGTGAGAAGACTGCACCATTTTATCCGACGTTAATTCAAGAGAAGATTATTTTAGAGTTAGATGAAATGATTGAAGAGACTGCAATTAATGCAACGATTAGTTTTTCACCGATTACAGCGCAGGCTGTGCAAGGATTTACCGCTGGAAGTTATGAAAAGCCTGAGAGTTCATTAAAATCGTTTGTGGATGAGTACGGTAATTTAGTAAATGATGAAGTAGAAACTGAAGTAGATACAGGAAGTACAAAGGAAACAAGTAATTCTTCTAGTGCCACTACCTCATCGGCAACTGCTGAAGTGATGACTGTTTCTGTTACATTTAATGGAGCTTACGATGTAGTCAAAACGTTTATTGATACGGTGCAAAACTGGGATTATAACTTAGTGATCACAAACTTATCTTTAAGTCCCCAAAATCAAACCGATGTATCAGGAAGTTTAAATCTAGAATTCTATGGCGTTCCAAAACTAAGTGCTCAAGATCAAGCTTACTTAGAGTGGACACTTGAAAATACATACGGAAAAGACATGCCATTCTCTACAGGTGTTGCAAGTGGTGCTTATAATACGATGATTGAAGATTTAGTTGCCTTAGGTGTTCGTGTTAATGATTTAATGATGGTTGTACGCTCGTCAACATCTGACTTACCACCCGTAACGGTTGGGAAGGCAAATGATGAAAGTAGAGAATCTTATTTATTCTCGGACAACAAAGATGGTGAAGATGTAGAAATTCAGTTAACACAAGATGGCGAGAAGTATTACTTTAAATACTTTGTTGGTGAGCAATCGTATCCTCAAGAAGCAGGAAAAGGAATTGAATTTACACCACGTCAAAACACCATTAACATTCAAATCTTAAGTGAAGATCGTGTAACAACATCAGATAATTCAGTTGTTTCAGTCAAAATTAAAAATCAAACAGATAAAACCGTTGATGTAGAGATTAAAAGTGATGACAAGGATAATCCACGTGTCACAATCATTAAAGACGGAACTGTAAATATAACAAACAAGTAGGTGATTAAGATGAAAAGTCAAGAATCACAACAAATAAATAAAAAGAAGACTGTCGGGGAAACCTTACAGTCTATCTGTCTTTCTAAGCGCAAAAGAAAAGGACTTACCTTACTCGAGGTTGTCATTAGTTTAGCCCTATTCGCCATTTTATTAGTTCCCATTTCATCATTTGTTAACTCATCGGTTCAGATGAATAAAAAGGCTGAGGTTAAGCAACAGGCAACACTACTTGGACAGAGTATGCTGGAGGAGCTTGGTAGTATTTCAGAATTATTTGTTGGTGAAAACGAGTTGTTTGGAAAAGAAAATATTGTCATTGAAGTTTGTGAAGATGAGGGGTATTGTATTAGCACGTTTGAAAAGGACGATATGTTGATTGATATTAAATTTGATTCGTTAGAAGATAGTTCAACTAGTAACAAAGAAACGTTATTTAATATTAATGAAGATAGTATTGCTTCAAAAGTCCTGTCAACCACACAAAATACAGGTTTATTTATTGAAATAACTAATAATAATATTACGGCAAAGATTGCAGATAGTTTATCACCATCTTTATTAATAGTAAAAGAAAAAAAAGGAGAAGTTGGATCTGAAAATCTATTCATAGAAGTTAATAATGCTTATTTCGCTTCTTTAAAATATGCTCAAAGAAGCTCACAACAACTAACTGAAACATTAAAATACAACAATATTAATATTGAGGTTAAGACCAATAATAAAAACCAACAGCCTATAACGAATATTTATATTAAAAATAATACAAGTACCCCAATAACTGTTTGTGCAAATAATAAATTAGCTAATGGTCATGAAGTGGTAACGGTTATTGATGAAAATAAAAGCAATGGAAGTATAGAAACTAGTAATATTGAAATTCAATATAATAATTGCAGTTTTAGCGGAGGAGATGGCAGCAGTGAAGAAGGCAATGAACAACAACCGGTTATACCGCCAACTCAAGAAACGAAAACCGAACCATTGTATGAAATAGAGGTAAATATTTTTAGTCAAACAAACGAATTAATCTTTAGTGGGAAGCGCGTGTTACCTTTAAAATTTGATGAAGAATAGGATTTCACATGGATAGGAGGGGTGCTATTGAAGAAAAAAGGTTCAAGTTTAATTACTATTGTAATTTTTATGATGTTTTTAATGATTGTGGGTGGAAGTATCATCACGGTAACGGCAATGGATTTCAAGTCGCGTGTGAATGAGAGTAAACGTATTGAGAATCTGTATGGAGCTGAATCAGGGCTTGAGATAGCGTATGATATTCTACTTAAAGCCTCAGATTATGCTGTCAATAAAGCTTTGGTATATGCAAGTGAGCAAAAAATAGATAATAGTGAAATAAATTTAAATGATATGTTTCAGCAGAAATACGTTGAAGTGTTGTTAAGCCAGACGTTTGATCACCAACTTGATGTATCGATTCCGAGTACGGAATGGGCTGGCTTAGTTTATTATCTTGTCGAAAACTTTACGTATCCTGTCGTGGATGAAAATAATAAATTAACTTTTGAGGCATCAAAATTTAATCCACATGAAAAAGAAATAGCAATTACAGTCGAGGTGTTGAATCAGAAGCATCAAACTGTTACGGATTTAAATCAAATAAAAGATACGTTTGTGTTAAATATAATAGCAACTTACCAATCTGAAAATTTGAATAATCATGTAGGAGAAAATCAACGCATTATTGCCCGTATGTTTGAAGTAAAAATTCCTAACTATAACCAGAGTTTAGTTTCTCTATATCCAGTCTTTAAAGATAAGGTTTTAACCGTCGATGGAAATGTAAATTTTGAAACAAATCATGAATCTAATGAGCAATCCAATTATCCAACTATTTATTTAGATGGAGATGTTTGGATTGGAGGAAATTCTTGTGTAAATTCGAATAATCAAAGTTGTTCGTTTACCATTACAGATCAAGTGAGTTATGAAAAATATCAAAATGGTTTTATATTAAAAAATGTAAACCTTATGCTAGATGGAACGTTAGCGAGTATTGAAACAGTATCACTTCGAAATCAAGTAGAATTTATTATGAATGGAAATCTTTATGCCCGCAATGTTTATTTAGGAAAAGAAAATGTAGGAAGTATTTCAAAGAATGTTAATTTATATCAGTATAGCAATTCTCAAACGCGATATGACATGGTGTTGGTGAATGATTTATCTGTCAATGTAACTGAAGATAGTACGTCTAACATTTATTCTGATGTTATCATTGACCGTTTTTATGGGGTGTCAGACAAGAATATTTTAGCTCAAGAGACAGCCCTTACTCAAGGCAAGCTCCACGAACTTGCAAGTGAGTCAAGTAGTATTATTATTAATTCAGAAGGAGCAAGTTTAGAAATTTTAGACGAGGCGTATATTGGTGGAGTTGCATATTTAGATGTTAAAGATGAAAATAACAAGAAGTATCAGACTGGAGAGTCTGTTGCTGTTAAGCCAAACTATTTAGCGTATTCCATGATTGTTGATGGTTTTGCAGATGCAGTAAACCTGAGGTATTACAATCCACTCATGTTAATTGAATCAATAAAAAATCAAGGGTGGAACGCCATAGATAAAGCAAACTATTTTGTACAGGTCAATGAGGATGGAGTGCTAGAGTTAAAATCAGGTGGAGTAAAGTTACCTGATACTATATACAGTGCTGGCGCAACCATAAGTGTTGCTGAGGATGGAATTCATGTATTAGATTCTAATATGATTTCACCGGATGTTGCGATTGTTGCTAATGATCTTAAACTTCAAAAAACAAACGATCATGAAAATAATGTTGCTTACATGGGGATGCCTGTATTGGACAATGAAGCTCTTACACAACGTAGAGTCAGCAATCAAATAAATTGGAACTCAAGTTCCTTTGATGAAGTTAGTCAAATAATTAAATCTGATGAGGGGACGGTTGTATTAAATAGTTATGGTTCGCAAAAAATTGTGCTGAGTCAGACTGAGGATAGTTATGGCGTTAAAATTGGAAGCTCAAATGTTGTTGAGGTATCAGGTCCGTTACTTGTCATTACTAAAGGTGACATAGAATTTAGTGGAAATATTGACGTGACAGGTTCATTTATTGTAGGAGGGCATGTGTCTGTAGATGAGGAAATGAGTGAATTAACCTTAGCGTATAATGAAGAGAAAATCAAAACGTTACTAGCTGCGCATCAAGAAGTTTTGAAAGATGTATTTGTTGATTCAGGAAAAGTTATGGTTCCAGTTGATTCAAATAATGAACAAGATTACAGTGCGACGTCAATTATTTCAAAAGGGCGTTGGACGCTTGTTAAGTAGGGTGATGAAAGATGAAAAATACGAAAAAAGGCATCACTTTAGTTGAGTTAATTATTACGATGGCTGTAATGTCACTTTTGATGGCAACAGTGACCATTGTATTTAGTGCAAATTCTAATATTTTAAACAAGGTTGATAAAAAGTCTGAATTACAGTTGGATGCTCAGATGATTCAAGAAGTGATATCAACAGTAGTGCTTGAATGTAGCGGAACTGCTGAAGGTAATTTTAAAGAAATGATTGAACTAGTGGATGCAGATAATAAATTACTTAAGCACGTGTTTAGGGTTAAAGATGGTGAGTTTATTTATGATCAGATACTTGATAATACGGTTGTAGGTTCAAAAATTTTATCGAAGCGGGTGGTGTCATTTTCGGT
>DNGE01000092.1:0-7765 GCA_003486705.1 Bacillota bacterium | reverse complement strand
CGGGTGGTGTCATTTTCGGGTGACGTGACTGGAAATATGATGAAGTATGAGATTTTGCTTGAGGTTTTTAAAGGGACACAGCAAGTAAAGTTGCAAGTAAGTAATCAGATTGTGTTTAGGAATGTGGGTTGATAGAAGGAGTTGATAATGTGAAGAAGTGTAAGTCCTTTTTAACAGGGCGAATATGGGTGAAGGCTGTTAATGCATTAAGCGCGTTAGTACTCTTGTTAACGTCTGGCGTGGTGAATCCATTCGTAGGTTATGCAACAGAGGTCAATGTAAATATAAACAGTGAGAAAGTTAATGAGAGTAACTTGAATACAAAAACTGAGTTAGTTGAAAATACACAAATCCGAATTTTAGAAATACAACCGGGACATAACTTTTGGTTAAATGGGGGTGAGAATCAAAAAATTACAGTTGATGAAGTTCAATATACTGTGAACGTGGATCAATTATCAATGCCAGAATTCATTGGTAATATTACTCAGTTAAATGGATGGTATGATGTGATTGTATTGGGAAGAAAGATTGAAACTTCAAGTAATCAACGAGATTACTCAGCAATAAATTATAATAGTACTAACGAGAATGATTATAAAGAAAATGATATTACCATTCGAAAAGCGAATGAAATAATAGACTTTATAAATAGTGGGCAGTTGGTTTTAATGCATCAGGATATATTCAAAGATAATATGAAAAACAGTAATTTATCCAAGATGTTTAACTCACTTAACAGCGATCACTTACAAAAGGGTCAGTCAGGAATAATGGATTCTGTGAAAAAAGTTGTAGAAGAGTTGGTTGAAAAACAAGGCGATTCATTTATTCACGCACGTAAGCCAGACATTGAGGTGACTTATGAAGGTGGGGATGAGCGTTTAGCAACGGTTGGTTCTCTTGAAAATCGGTTAATGAAGTATACTGTGGCTATACCTGACTTCGGAAGTGATGTAACGCTACGTCTTTATTTAGATATGAATGGAGATGCGTTGTTTCAAGAAAAAGAATGTTATGTGACACAAACTGTAACATCAAATCAAGTTTATGAGTTTACTTATGAAATGGGAGAAGATTTTATTGGACTTTTAGATTGGAAGGTTGAGATTGAAATATCTAAAGGAGAACAGACTGAGGGGGTTAAGTCTTATGTGTTAGGACAGACGTATTTTAAGACGTTAGAAGAAGGGTACAAGCGAGAAGTTAAGGTGCTACAGTTAACTTCAAGTAAAAGCAACTCTTTTGACTTAAGTAATGAAGCTGTTTTAGACAAAATGAATGATAATCCTGATTATAGAATAACAGTTTCTAAAATGAATACAAACGAATTTAATCTTGCTGTAATTAATAAAAACTTAGGTGATGTCTTGAAACCGTATAATATGGTCATTATGGGATTTGAAGATAGTTATAATGGTAATGGAACTGAACATTCAGACAGAGCAATTTCAGAGTTAAAATACTTTATTGAATCAGGTCAAAGTATAATGTTTACCCATGATACGATTACCATTCGAAATAATAAAAATTATAAAATGATGAAAGAGTTTAGAGATTATGTTGGTCAAACACGGTTTATTGATTTTTATCGTCCTGATAAATCACAGGTAGATTTGTATAAAGAATATAATCCTGAAACTGGAGAATATGAAGACCGATATATTCCGCATATTGATCCAATAACAGGTAATTTGATATCTAAAGAGTGGACAAATAATAATACAACAAGCGGGATTTTTGGTTATTCTTTAAATGGACCGAGTCAAAAAGCTGAATCAACAACTATAGCGAATGGTATTAAAGGTGGAAGTACTATTTATGAGACGAATCAAGGTTTAATTACCCAATATCCTTATCAGATTAGTGCCAATCAAACCTTAGCTGTAACTGCAACTCATACACAATATTACCAGTTAAACTTTGAAGATCCTGATTTAGTTCCGTGGTATAACCTTGTAGGAAGTGGTATCAATCATTATGATTCACGTAATAATTACTACACGTATTCAAAAGGGAATATTACATTCTCAGGAACGGGACATCAAGGTGGACAACAAGATAAAATTGTTGAATTACAGTTATTTGCTAACACAATTATTAAAGCAGAGCGTGGGGGGAATCATAAACCCGTTATTTCGGCGAGTATTCCAAAAGCGACAAATACTGAGATTCCGTTTGATCAAGATTATGAATTTAAGGTAACAGCTAAGGATGTGGATAATGATCAGGTTGATTTAGTGGTTAAAATTAATGGAGAAGCAATTGATACAATCAATTCTAAACGAATTAATCAAGGTGAGTTAATTAATGTGGTTATTCCGAAGGATTTGTTTAGTAAACAAAATGATGGCTATTCTAAAATTGAGGTTACAGTTGAAGCGACTGATATACAAGGTGCCAAGGCAGAAACAGTTATCTATACGTTACAACCCATTACAATCCCACAAATTAAAGTTGACTCACAGGTTGTTTCAGGATTAGTTGGAGATGATTTTCTAGTAACGGTTATGTTTGAAAAATTGTATGAAGAAATTGAAGGTAATGAAAACTTCAAACTTACAAACGCTACAATAGGTGAGTTGAAATATAATTCTAACCTAGTTGATGTTAGTTTTGAAGGTGACAGTGATTTGATATTCAATCAAGGCCCAAGTGATAGTAGAACGTTTAAGATAAATGCACACGGAGCTGCAAATGTTGAAATTGTAAGTTCTGTTACTTACGATGTGGATGGTGTTAGTAAGGAGGTACCATTTTCGATTTATGTGAATACGAAAACGGGGAAGGTGCGTGTTGAATTAGTTAATGAATTAGGTGAGGGTATTACTGATAGTATTGAGGTAACGTTGAGTGATGTCGGTAGGGCCTCTACTTTAGGAAGTGGAAGTGTGGAATGGCCACATGGTAATGAAAGGCTAACAACTAAGACGTATAGCCTTGTATTGGACCTACCTTTTGGGTTTGAAGAAACAGATAATGTTTTAGTAAGTGGAAATCGTGAGGATTTTAACGTATCGCTACAAGCGTTTAATCTTGATTACAATAATCCTAATATAACGTTTAAAGTGGTATTGAATAATGACTTGATTTCACACCTTCAAACAATTAAGATTCTAGAAATTCAACCGGCTAATAGTTTCAAATTAAATTTCAATTCAACTTATGAACAAGAAAATTTATCTGATATTACAACTAGTGTTGAAACAAAAATTTATGAGCATGAAAATGAGTTTTATCGTGTAACCATTGAACGGATTTCAATGCCAGAGTATATTGGGAAATCCGACAAAGCCAATGGGAAATATGATGTTATTGTTTTAGGACGTTATGTTGATAATACTATGTCAGCGGATCAAGTTGCCTATAAAGATTATGGAACAAGGAAGTTGGACAATAAGTTAGACAATGGGTTAGAAATAAACAATGATATAACCGAGCGAAAAGCAGGAGAGTTAACGGAATTTATTGGTACCGGTCAACTTGTTTATTTGGATTATGATATTGTAAAACAAGATACGTGGTACGAAGGCATAGATAAGCATCAGTCTATTTTATATAAAACATTTTCTCCTTATTTAGAAACTGATAATGAAACGGTCGTTGTGTACAAACAATCCGAGGTGAATGATTCTAATAGTACCTTTCTTGATAAAATAATTGAAAAGTATTTGAGTTTAAATGAAAGTAATAAAAGCGCACACTTTAATTTAAATAAAAAACCATCTAGTGATGATGTTACATCAAATATCGGAAAATATGAAAACCGAAACTTTAAATTTGAACTTGAGTTTGATGAAAAGCCTAAAGAAGAAATTACGGTAAGTTTATTTTTAGATATTGATGGTGATGGTTTGTTTAAAGAAAACGAAGAGGTTAAACAAATTAAAACAACAAATCAAACTGTCATGCTTGAATATGACATGCCAACTGATTTTATTGGATATTTAGAGTGGCAAGTTGTTGCACAAAAACAGTCAGGTATTAGGTATTATGAAATAGAACAGTTGAAATTAACGAGTCTAGATGGTCAAAAGTATCCTATTCGAGTACTACAAGTCGCGCCTTTTACTTCTGAACAAAAAATTCCATTTAATAATATTAAAGATGCTATAAAAGGAAATTTAAATTTAAAAGAGAATGAGAGGTTTCAAAAATTAGTAAATGAATTAGTGGATTATGATATTCAAATAGAAGTTATGGATATTGATACATTTAATAGCAATGCAGGTAACACATTAATTTTAAATGGGAACTATGATATGGCCATTTTTGGATTTAGTGATGTTTATAATAAAAAGGATTTTACAACTAATGCCATTAAAGAATTAAACGAATTTATTGAAACTGGACAAGCAGTAATGTTTACACATGACACATTTTGGTATAAGACAACAATGGATAGAACAAATGCATTTAAAGATTTAGCAGGTCAAACATCGGAGAGTGCGTATGCTCAAAGTAATACTTTTGCTCCAACACAATCAAAAATAGTGTATCAGACAAACGATGCCTTAATTACCAATTATCCATTTGTATTAGATGAAACCATAAGTATTCGTCGGACTCATGGACAGTGGTATCAACTTGATTTAGAAGATGAAGATGTGATTCCTTGGTATACGATTACACCTAATACAGTGACTGAGAGTGGAGCTATTCCTGATTATTCCGCAGAGATTCCTGAGGATATAATAAATGAGTTAGAACAAAATGGATTAAGTGTAAAAGATATGGAAAACGATGATAATGATCGTCTTGCTGATACAAGTTTAATCAATCCATATGATGTTAAAAATAATTACTATACGTATTCTGTTAAAAATATTACGTTCAGTGGAACAGCTGAGAATACCAAAGAGGTTAATACCCCTTATCCTGAATCTGAATTAAAGCTATTTGTTAATACGATTGCAAAGGCTGTTCGTGGAGCAAATCATGCGCCTGTTATTTCAGTAAGTAATTTGTATGATAAGATGGAAATTGCAAAACAAAGTGACAATTTTACCTTTTCAACAACGGCAACAGATATTGATGGGGATTTAATCGAAGTAACGGTAGTGGTTAAAAATGGAGATGATCGTATAGTATTAGAACAAAAACAAATTAACTCAGGTACTCAGGTTGAAATTACTGTAGATAAAGCATCATTTGATTATTCAAGTGTAGATGAATTTGAAATAGAGATTACTGCAAAGGATTTAAATCAAGAGGGCGTTTATAAAGGGGCAGAGTCAAAACAACTCTACACGATTTATCCGGTGGATACTGCATTATTAATGTTAACTTCATTAAGTGGAAATACAGGCCTAATTGGTGATATAATGAATACTCAGTTAACATTTGGAGTGCTTAATGAGGGAGAACAGATTATTGAAAATGTGAAGTTTGTGTTAGAATCGAATTATGACACGCAATCACTTAAAGTTGATTTAACGGCGTTTGATTCAAGTATGAGTCAAACTGTTGTTTTGAACGACAACATGGGAACACTCCTGTTAAATCTAGAGACTTTTATACCACTTAATGGTGACGGTGGTGGTCAGATTAAGGCTAGTGTGACATATGATCGTAGAACTATAAGTACTAATAACGTACAAACTGTAACAGTACCCCTAGATATTCCGATTTTTTCAAAAGAGGGGATGATTAAAGTTAGTGTTAAAAATAGTAAAGGTGTTGAATTGTTACCTTCTATTTATGAATTATTAGAAATTTATTTAGGAGAAAAAAAATATTCCTTTGGAAGTAATTCGAGTGTAGCATTACGCCCGCTAAAAACTAATCAATATACAGTGAGTCTTAATTTAGAAAAAGGTACTGAGTTAGATGGATTGATGGGATATACAGTGTTGAATAAAACTGTTAGTAGTGGGGTTTTTGATAATGATGTGATTAATCTTTCATATGATAATCCAGAGATAGTTATAGATTATGTTGTAGATAAAGTAATTTTAAGACATGGCCTCTATGAAGGATTCAAGCCGAATGAAGCGACAGACATGGAGAAGATAAATATTATTGATTCATTTGAATCTCCGATTGAGTTTGTAAAGGGATCTATAGTAACGTTTGGAGCAACGTTTAAAGTATATAAAAATGAAACAATAAAATTAGATGTTGATGAAAATATTAAATTTATGGGTAATGTTGACGTATATAAGTTAGTTAATAATAAACTAGAACTTCATACTCAATTTAGCCCGTCTGAAGATTACGTTGTAAGTGATGTTTTGCCTGATACGACATTATTGTTATTGTATAAAGGTGAATTAACAGCGAGTAACACGGAGTTTGAAAATAATATAAATGTATCAGGAAATACTCAAGGGGTTAAAGTAAAAACAAAGTCTGATGATTTTTATTTACCTGATTTATTTTAAAGGTTAGGATATAGCCATCAATGAAAAGTTGGTGGCTATTAATATATGTAAGTTTATATAACTAAAGCAATAGAAATTTTTAATTATTTGATGAAGTTATTCTTTTGGGCATGAGCAAAATTGTGGCAATTTATTTTTGCTTTATAAAGTTTTATTTATTTAAAATATAGTAAGGGTAAATAGGGAATTAAAGTTCAAGGAGTGTTTTGAAATGAAAACAATTAACGAAATCTTGTCTGAAGCAATCGCTTTAAAAGCTTCAGATATACACATTACAGTTGGAATACCAGCACAAATTCGAATTCGCGGGGAGTTACGGTCACTCGATGAGATAAAATTAACGCCATGGATGATTAAGGCGCTTGTGCATGAGATTATTCCAGCAGATCAATTTGCAACGTTTGAACAAAATTTACAATTAGACTTTTCGCATAGTATTCCAGGGGTATCACGATTTCGTGTGAATGCTTATCATCAACGTGGCCAAATGGCGCTTGCCATTCGCCCCATTCCAACGAAGGTTCCGACAATGGAGGAACTTGAATTACCACCTGTGTTGAAGTCGTTTATTGATAAGCCGCGTGGGCTTGTGTTAGTCACAGGACCGACGGGAAGCGGGAAGTCAACGACGCTTGCGGCGATGATTAATTATGTGAATGAGACGTCATCGAAGCACATTATTACACTTGAGGATCCGATTGAGTTTCAGCATAATCATAAGAAGTGTATGATTAATCAACGTGAGATTGGGTCGGATGTATTAGACTTTAATCAGGCGTTGCGCGTGGCGCTTCGTCAAGATCCAGATATTATTTTAGTCGGTGAGATGCGCGATTTAGAAACGATTCAGATTGCCTTAACCGCAGCTGAAACAGGACACTTAGTCATTGGAACACTTCATACGTCATCAGCGGCATCAACTGTTGAACGTATTATTGACGTGTTCCCAGCTGAGAAGCAGACACAAATTCGTATGCAATTAGCCGGTTCTTTAGTTGGTGTTGTGGCCCAACGTTTATTTAAGCGAATCGATGCAGATGGTCGTAAAGCTGTGTGTGAAATCATGATTAATACGCCAGCCATTGCCAACTTAATTCGTTCTGAAAAAGTATTCCAAATCCCAAGTGTTATCCAAACTAACCGCGAAATGGGGATGCAAACAATGGAGATGCACTTAAATGAATTAATTATGTACGGTGTGATCTCACCAGAGGATGCCAAAGTGTATTTAGATTAATACTACAATATTTAACCAAGTGATGAACGAGATGTTAAAATCGTGTGGCTATTGTAAAACTTAAGAAGTCACTTATATGTTATAGCATAAAAATAAAATGATAGATTCCTATCTTAAAAAAAAAAAAAAATTTTCTAAAAAAGGG
>DNGE01000165.1:4871-8266 GCA_003486705.1 Bacillota bacterium | reverse complement strand
CCATGATATTCCCGATATATAAGCAAACAAGTCCTTAAAAACAACTTGTAAACAGTTAGTTAGGCTAATAAAGTTTAAAAAAGTTAAGATTAACGGAAAATTAACATTTAAAATAGAGATTTATTCATATAATAGTAGTAAAGGTGACGTTGTATAGGGGAGAGAAAATCATGCATTTAGGAAATGATTTAGTCCGTATCGTTGAGAATAGTTTTGTAGAGACTCATTCTGAAATTGTTTGTGAATTTGATAAGAAGAAGGGTTCGATTATTGCTTCGCATTTTGTTTCTAAAATTGGAGCAACCATTTATCAGCAGTGTTTTAGTCAGGAAGCGGGATATGCGCTGAATGGTCTAAATATTAGTGAAGATGGTAAATGGAGTCACAAGGATTTTTTAGTGGATTGTAGTATTACTAATATGACACCCATTGTTAGTAAAGCGAAGCAAAAGGTAATTTCGGTTCATTCGAGTATGAGTGTTGCAATTGAAAGTGTTGGTGACCCGGGATTAATTTCATTTGGAAAACATTTTGGAAAATTGTTATGTATTAAATCGGATAATTGTTTGTTTTTAAATGCAGTTAATCAACGAACTAAAAGTCGTCGTACACAGTATATTGATCATCGTTTGAATCAAATGCTTCAGTTGCTCAATTCGCAACCCGCTGTTAGTACAGCGTTTTATGTTGTCTTCTGGCCAAGCCCTCATGATCATTTATGGGATAATTTTTCAAAGGAAATTTTGGTTAATTGGATTGAAGCCTATGAAATTACGCAAAATAGGCAAACATTAAAATATGAGTTTAAAAAGCTAACATAATTTATCTTAAATAAGGTAAAAGAATTTTATAGATTAAAAAGCAGCCATTTGGCTGCTTTTTAATCTATAAAGGTGTGGTGCAATATACAACGGGGTGCACCTTGATTTACAAATGCTTAGTCAAAATCTTAGATAATAGAGGCGGAAATGGAGTATTTTTAATGTATATGATTGGAAGCTAGTTTTTTTTCAAGATATCTTCAAGGTTTCTTCACATACTCTTCAAATTGTTCTTGTATGCTATTAAGGTATTGTTAAGGATTAGTTATTAAAATATTACTGGTTTAAAACATCATACAATTTACCATATTAAGTAAAACATGTTATAATTATGACTGCTATTTTTTCCACAGTATTTATTAATATTTATCATAAATTGCCCGGTTTTATAATGTATGATAATGATGGATAAGGTGGAAACTAAATTAGTAAATATTCTATAATAGGTGATTAATATGCTTTTTGATACACATGTGCATTTAAATGATAAAAAGTATGATGAAGATTTACAGGTTGTTATTGACCGCGCGTTGAATGGCGGGGTTAGTAAGATGCTTGTGGTTGGGTGTGATGATGTCACGAATAAAAAGGCGATCGAGCTAGCAGAAAGTCATGATTTTATTTATGCCTCAGTCGGGTGGCATCCGACCGATGCGATTTATTTAACGGAAGATAAATGGCAGGAAGTTGTGATGCAAGCCAATCATCCGAAAGTTGTTGCAATTGGTGAATGTGGATTAGATTATTACTGGGACACATCACCTCGCGATGTACAAAAGGAAGTTTTTATCAAGCAAATAGAACTTGCTAAAGCTGTAAATAAGCCTTTAGTTATTCATACGCGTGATTCAATTTCTGATACTTATGAGTTATTAAAAGAAAATGATGGACAACTTGTAGGTGGTGTGATGCATTGTTTTAGTGGCAGTGCAGAAATGGCGAAAGAGTTTATCAAATTGAACTTTAAAATTTCGTTAGGTGGGCCTGTAACATTTACAAATGGACGCCGTCCACAAGAAGTAGCTGCTGCTATTTCATTGGATTCTTTATTGATTGAGACGGATGCGCCGTATTTAACGCCACATCCACATCGTGGAACGCGCAATGAACCGATGTATGTTTCACTTGTTGCTAAAAAGATTGCAGAAATTAAAGGATTATCTTATGAAGAAGTAGGAGAAAAAACAACGCAAAATGCGTGTGAATTATTTAAAATTTAAAATATTACATGGATGAAAGGATGTAGGTTATTATGAATAAAGTTTTATACACTTCTTTAGTCGTACTTGTCACAGCGTGGAGTGTGTTCTTTATTGCTAATTTTTATCATGACAAGGTGGGGGAAACGACTACACCAGGAGTTGTTCAAAACGAGGATGGAACAATTATTCAAGAAGTTGTTGAACGTGAAGTCGTAACGTTAGAAGATCAACGTATTGAAGCCATAGAAAAAGTGCAAGATGCGATTGTTGGGGTTGTTAACTTTTATCAAAATCGCACGGTAGGTGAAGGGTCAGGAATTATTTATAAGTCTGAAGGTGATTATGCTTATATCGTGACGAACCAACACGTTATTGATCAAGGTGATTATTTTGAAGTCGTGTTATCAAATGGTGAACGTACTGAAGCTGAGTTAATCGGTAGTGATATTTATACAGATTTAGCTGTTTTAAAAATTCCAAATGAGCACGTTGAAGCTGTTGCAAACTTTGGTAATACGGAAGATTTAAAATTAGGACAAACGGTATTAGCAATCGGAAATCCATTAGGTCTTGAATTTGCAGGTTCAGTTACACAAGGAATTGTATCGGGTCAAGATCGTACCATGAGTGTTGATTTAGATGGAAATGGATATGATGACTGGGAAGTAACAGTTTTACAAACAGATACTGCAATTAACCCTGGAAATAGTGGAGGAGCTTTAATTGATTTAAGTGGTAATGTTATCGGAATTAACTCAATGAAGCTTGCATCAAGTACGATTGAAGGGATGTCATTTGCTATTCCGACTTATGTTGCCCTACCTATTATTGCTGACTTAGAACAGTATGGTGAAGTGAAACGTCCACAAATTGGTGTTTATATTCAAGACATGACATTAATTCCAGATCGTTTAAAAGAAATTTTACAAATTTCAACTGAATTAAAAACAGGTGTCTTTATTTATGAAGTCTTTGAAGATAGCATTGCTGCGAATGCAGGAATTAAAGCTGGTGATGTTGTAACTGCAATTGATGGAACAGAAATTACAGATACAATGACATTCAGACAGAAGTTATATGAATACCGCGAAGGACAAAGTATTGAAATAACAATTGTAAGAGAAAACGAAGAAATTAAATTAACAGTTCAGCTTTAAACATGTATATGTTTAATATATATCTCCCTAAATGATAGATAAAAGGATTAGTGTCCCTCTCACTAATCCTTTTTCTTATGATTGAACCGTTTGGTTTATATGATAAATGTAACTTGAAACATTTTTTACAAATAATTAGGTTATTTTCTATAAAATTGTTGAATGTTCCAAATAAAACCAATAAAATAAAAATAATGACATCTAAGATTTTAGTG
>DNGE01000165.1:1770-4773 GCA_003486705.1 Bacillota bacterium | reverse complement strand
TGTAACTTGAGACATTTTTTACAAATAATTAGATTATTTTCTATAAAATTGTTGAATATTCCAAATAAAACCAATAAAATAATAATAATGACATCTAAGATTTTAGTGTGGGAGATTCGGATATGAAACATTTAAAGGTTGCTAGTTTAGTCTTTTTTAGTTTTTGCTTTATTTTAGGTTGTTTTATCTTTGTTACTAGGATGCAACTAGAATCAACAGTTTTTAATGAGGAGAAGCATATAAATCTTCAAAAAGAGTTTAATATTTATGAGGGGATCAAAAAGGAAATTGACACTCGTATTCAAAGAGCGTTGAGTGAAGCTAATATTTATGTAGAGAGAAATAAAGATTTAATAACAATCGATGAAATTGAAGCAATTATTCAACAACAAACCAGAGATTACATTGAAGTCATGAAAGGCAATGCGACTGAATATACAACGATTGATACAGGCTATTATATTGATAAGTTAGGTGATGCACTAGTAGATGAGGGGTATGACATTGAATTATTAAATAAAAAAACGGTCCTATTCGTTAATGTTCATGGTATTTTAAAAGAATATGTTCAAGTTAAAAATGAGGATTATGTCGTAGCAGATTCAACTATAGTTAAAGTTCAAGAAGTTATTGCATTTATTTATTCAGACACAGGGTATTGGTTAAGCTTAGGTTTAATGATTGTGAGCCTTCTAGGTATAGTTGTTTCATGGAAATACAAATGGCAAAAAATTATGATTCATTTAACGGGCTCGTTATTAGGGCTAGGAATTCTTCTTTTTTCAATTTTCTTATTTCTTTATAAAGTATCACTCGATGTATATAAAATCGATATTGGTCAAAAGTACACATATGTTTTTGCTAAAGCGTATTATTCACTATTTTATAAGTTATTTAAATTGGGTGGAGGGCTCATCATTTATATGTTATTACTAATTGCTCTGTTACTAATTATTAGAGAAGTAAAATCATTGATGATAAAAAATAGTTAGCTGTAAAAGATTAAATTTCTTTTTAAGAGTTGCAGAAGTATTGAGATAATCTTATAAAGACATATAGAAAAGCACTAAATGGCGTATGATTACGTTGTTTAGTGCTTTTTCATATTTACGTTGTTATAAGATTTTATCATTTAAGAGATAGCAAGGCTTAGTCTGCTTCAACCGCATCATCATTACTATCTTCAGTTTGGTTAGTTGAAACCGGAACAGACTTACGACAAGTCAGCGTTGGGGTGTTATCAGAGATATAATAGAGGGTAACACGGCGATCACATTCGCTTGAGGCAAGCGAACCCGAAATGGGATCAACTGAAACCGGTACGACATCATTAGGTCGCTTGAACCAGACTTCTTCAGTGCCTTCTAACGAGCTTTCCATAATGTCAGCCCAAATATTTTTGGCGTAACGATTTACTTCCACACCATCAAGTGTTTGTCCTTGATCATATCCTGTCCAAACAGTAGTTAAAAGGGTAGGGGTATAACCAATCATCCAAGAATCTGTGTTAGTCGTTCCCGATTTTCCGGCATATGTTCGTGTTAGTTTTGGTGCAATCGATAGTCCTGTTACTGCTAAATGATTGTTTAAATCAGAATTAAACATACCAGTTAACATTTCATTCATCACATATGTTTCTTCTTGGCGAAGAATTTGTTTCGATTTTTCATTTGATTCAGCGTAAACTAAGAAATCACGATCATCTGTTATTTGTGTAATAAACGTTCGATTGACTTCTTTTCCACTGTTAGCAAAAAGTCCGTAGGCTTCTGTCATCTCCATAATACTAATTGGGGTAACCCCAAGAACAGCAGATGGGATTTCAGGAATCTCAGTTGTAATGCCCATTCGTTTTGCAATGGTTGGCAAGACTGATTCACCTAAAAACATATGGGTTTTAACGGCATAAATATTATCAGATACGGCAATGGCATTAGCCATTGAGATTTCTTCATAGGCATATGCTTTGGAATAGTTATTTGGTGAATAAGAACTTCCATTATCATAATAAAATGTAGTCGGTTCATTCATAAAGGTTGTAGATGGGGTAAAGCCATATTCAAGCGCAGCGTAATAAAGTAATGGCTTCATCATTGAACCGGGTTGGCGCACACTATAAAGGGCACGGTTGAATTGCGATGTTTCGTAATCGACACCGCCCGCTAAGGCTTTGACATGTCCATTGCTTGGGTCCATCACAATGACAGCAGTTTGAATATCGTCTACTTTAATCTCATTTTCAATGGCAGTATTGACGTTGTTTTGAATCTCTTGATTGAGTGTCGTGTAAATATTTAAATGACGATAAGACATTGTACGATCATTTAGTAATTTATCGACTTCACTTAAAAGCGCATCAATATAATACGGTGCTTCATAATCGACTTCTTCGGGTTTTTCTCCAATCACGACAGCTTCTGTTGCAACTGCTTTATCGTGTTCTTCCTCCGTAATATATCCTTCTTTTAACATTAAACTAAGTACAATATTTTTACGTTTAAGATTGTTTTCATAGTTGGCAATTGGAGAGTAGTAGCTTGGTCCTTTTGGAATACTAACTAAAACCGCTGCTTCGTCCAATGTTAAATCTTTGGCGTGTTTTCCGTAATAATAAAGGGCAGCATCTTCGATGCCGTAGTTTCCATGACCAAAGTTAATCGTATTTAAATAACCTTCAAGAATTGTATCTTTATCATAATTTATTTCAAGTTGAAACGTATAAAAGGCTTCTTTTATTTTGCGCTCCCACGTTTTATCAAAGTTTAAAAATAGATTGCGGGCGTATTGTTGCGAAATAGTAGAGGCCCCTTGGCTTTTTGAACCACTCACAACATTATTAATGACTGCACTCATAATCCTTGGAATATCAAATCCAAAATGACTATAAAAGTTTTTATCTTCAGTTGCAATAAAACCATTGATAACATAGGGTGAAATCTCACTTAAACTAACCCAGTGCTGATCTTTAGGGTAAGTCTTTTCTAAGAATACTTCACCGTTATC
>DNGE01000165.1:0-1468 GCA_003486705.1 Bacillota bacterium | reverse complement strand
AAAAATGCTTTAATCCTCATTAAAGTTCACCTCGACCATAGTTTAACCAGTTATTGTTAAAATATTTACAGGTATAGGAAAAACTTGTTGAATTTTAAAATATTAATAAAAAAGTGGTAGATTAGAATATATTGACATAGGTATGAAAGGCTAGTATACTTTCAATTTGAAAATTATGTTAAAATTTTAAAAAATTTGTAGGGGAGAATAGGGATGAATGGAACTATATTTTTAGTTGTTTTTTTTATTGGAATTGTTATGGGGGGGATTGTAAATAGATTTGTTCGTTGTATCCCAGCTGAATTGCCTTTAATAAAAGTTAAAAAAATCCGTATACATGATATGACAAAGCTAAGTCTAGTTAAAGTTTTTTCAATGGATAGGTATCTTGATTTAAAACGTGGTTTATTGTTATGTGATACTAAAAAGTTGGTTCAAAATACAACGGTTGTACTCGCTCATGGATTAATCTATGTTTTATTATTTATAAAATTTGGATTCTCTCTATTGTTTATTAAATATTGTTTTTTAATTTCGGTATTATTTGTGATAGGCTTAATTGATTTTGCAACACAGTATGTGTATAGTTCAACCATTATGGTGGGGGCAATAGGTGGGATTGTTTTCACAGTGATGGAGTGTTTTCAGTTTAGAACATGGCCAAGTGATGCAGTACTAGGAGCGGTAGTTGGATTTTTAATCATCGGTTTAATTGTTTGGATCACTGGAGGTATGGGAGAAGGTGATATTGAGATTGCGGCACTTTGTGGTTTATTTACAGGATTGACGGGGAGTTTGCTAACTATATTTTTTAGTTTTATACTTGGCGGAATTGTCGGGGTTATTTTATTAAGCTATCGCAAAAAAGGCCGTAAAGATGAAATGGCATTTGGACCGTATTTGGCATTAGGGGCTATTATAACAATTTTTTTAGGTCATGAACTATTCGCTATATATCTACAATGGATTTAAAAAAGTAGTAATTTTAAAAGTAATTTATTAATAAAATATAAATACGCGTTGTATGATTTAAATGTATGACAAAAATTACACTATTAAATGGAAATAAAGTTGAACACTATTTGTATAATCTGTATAATTGTGGTTAAGTAAGAAGAAATAGTTAAAATTCAAGGAGGATGTAAATGGCGTATGTTGAGAAAAAACGTTTAGGCGATCTTTTAGTGAGTGCAGGTAAAATCACACCGCAACAATTACAAGAAGCACTAACTAAACAGCGAGTACTAGGAAAGAAAATTGGAGAAATCCTCGTTGAAAGCCAAATCATTACTGAAGAAAATATTATCGATGCCATTGAAACCCAAACTGGAATAAAGAAAGTCGATTTAAATACAATAGATTTTGATAAAAAAGCGATTCATGCGCTGTCGCAAAACTTGTGTGAAAAATATATGATTGTTCCATTTGCCATTGATACTCAAAAAATTTGTGTGGCAATGGAAGATCC
>DNGE01000186.1:8998-15831 GCA_003486705.1 Bacillota bacterium | reverse complement strand
GATTCTGTTTTAAGTCGTGCAACACGTATGATAAAAAGGTTAAATAATGAAATCATGATAAATTAAAGGATTTCATTATATTTTAGATCTATTTATGTTAAAATAAGAACAAATGTTTACTAGAAAGAGGGAAATAGTATGTGGTTAGTTTATATTTTATTAATGATAAATATCTTTTTAGTGTTGCTAAGTATAATTAAACAACAAAATCCAACCCGTTCAAAAGTTAATCCACAATTAGATATTAGTGTTAAACAACTGACAGATGAACAACAACGTATGGAAAAAAGGCTTCAAGATGCGAATTACCAATTAAGAGATTCACTGAGTATCTCAAATGAACGCTCGATTAAAACAATTAATGAAAATAATGAAAAGTTACTTGAACGTTATGGCCTATTCGAAAAAACATTAACTGATGGACTATTGAAGCATTCAAACTTAGTTAATACGCAAATCCAAGCTGATTTTAATAAATTGAATGAACAAATAGAGCTTAATTTATCTCGTATTAATGATAAAGTCAATGAGCGTCTCGACCAATCATTCAATAAAACAAATGAAACTTTTCAAAATATTTTAGTGCGATTAGCTAAAATTGATGAGGCGCAACGTAAAATCGAAACATTATCTTCAGATATTGTGTCGCTTCAAAATTTATTATCGGATAAAAAAAGCCGTGGAACGTATGGGGAAGTGCAACTTTATCAAATTATGGCGTCTGTATTTGGTGAGAAAAATGATCGCATTTATCAACAGCAATACGCCCTGTCAAATGGAACGCAAGTAGATGCGATTTTATTTGCACCTGAGCCACTTGGGAATTTACCGATTGACTCGAAGTTTCCACTTGAGAATTATCAGCGTATGATTGATAAAGAGTTGAGTGAATTTGAGCGACAATTAGCAGAAAAACAATTTAAGACAGATGTGAAAAAACATATTGATGACATTGCTAAAAAATACGTAACACCAGAAGAAACGGCTGATCAGGCGATATTATTTTTGCCCGCTGAAGCTATTTTTGCTGAAATTAACGCCTATCATCAAGATTTAATCGCCTATTCACAACGAAAACGTGTTTGGCTTGTATCACCGACAACATTTATGTCTACCTTAACAACAATTCAAGTCATTTTAAATAATTTAGAACGTGATCGACATGCTCTTGTTATTCAACAAGAATTAAATAAATTAGGAGAAGAATTTAAACGTTACAAAGATCGTTGGGATAAATTAAGTAAGCATATCGAAACGGTATCAAAAGATGTAAAAGATATCCATATCACAACGGAAAAAATTGGAACACGTTTTGAATCGATTTCAAATGTTGAATTAGATTTAGAAGAGTTGCAGGCAATTGAATAAATTAGTAATTAATAATTGACAAAAAAATATAAAATATCTATAATATTATAAGTGTCAAAAAATCATATAATATGAATACTCTTATTTAGAGCGATGGAGGCATAGGGGCCGAAGAAGTCGCGGCAACCTCTTGATTGAAGGTGCCTACCCAAGCGAGGTTGACTCGATCAATAAGAGGGTTTGAATCGAATTCAAGTCCGCTTATAACGGACTTTTTTTATTTGGTTTATTAGACGTAAGTTGAATGAGATAAATAAAATATTCGATCGTCGTTAATACGTTAAAAATTAACAACCCGAAGCATTAAAATAAAGTTTTGCTAAATAATAATGAAGAGTATTCCTTAAAATTAAAGGAGGACATAATAATGTCAGAGCGTCGTTTATTTACATCAGAATCAGTAACAGAAGGACATCCAGATAAAATCGCCGATCAGATTTCAGATGCAATTTTAGATGCGATTTTAGCAAAAGATCCAATGGCTCGTGTTGCTTGTGAAACATCAGTAACAACGGGATTAGTCTTAGTATTTGGAGAAATTACAACGTCTTCATATGTAGACATTCAAAAAACAGTTCGTGAAACAGTTCGTGAAATCGGATACGACCGTGCTAAATACGGATTTGATGCGGATACATGTGCTGTATTAGTTGCCATTGATGAGCAATCTGCAGATATCGCAATGGGAGTTGACCAAGCGTTAGAAGCACGTGAAGGAAAAATGACAGATGCTCAAATCGAAGCGATTGGAGCAGGAGATCAAGGTTTAATGTTTGGTTATGCAAACAATGAAACGGAAGAATTCATGCCATTACCTATTTCATTAGCTCATAAATTATCACGTCAATTAACAGAAGTTCGTAAAAATGGAACATTAGACTATTTACGTCCAGATGGTAAAACACAGGTGACAATTGAATATGATGAAGCGGGTAAACCTGTTGCAATTGATACCGTGTTATTATCAACTCAACATTCACCTGAAGTTACGCATGAACAAATTACTCAAGATATTCAAAAACATGTTTTTGATGTTGTATTACCAAAAGAGTTAATTACTGAAGATACGCGTTACTTAGTCAATCCAACAGGACGCTTTGTTATCGGTGGACCACACGGAGATGCTGGATTAACAGGTCGTAAGATTATCGTTGATACTTACGGAGGATATGCACGTCATGGTGGTGGAGCATTCTCTGGTAAGGATGCGACTAAAGTAGACCGTTCAGCTGCTTATGCTGCACGTTATGTTGCTAAAAACTTAGTTGCAGCAGGATATGCTGATAAAATTGAAATCCAATTATCATACGCAATTGGGGTTGCTCAGCCAACTTCAATCATGGTTGACACATTTGGAACTGGAAAAGTATCAAACACAAAAATCGTTGAAGTTATTCGTGAAAACTTCGATTTACGTCCAGCAGGAATTATTCAAATGTTAGACTTACGTAAACCTCACTATAAACAAACGGCTGCATACGGACACTTTGGACGTACAGATGTTGATTTACCGTGGGAACGTTTAGATAAAGTAGACGTATTAAAAGCTTCTTTAAATAAATAATTATTTCTTAATTGTAAGAAAAAATCCGCTTTTTAATGACTTAGATTAAAAAGCGGATTTTTGTAGTTAATAAGTAAGAATTATCATTTTATTTAAGTAGCATAATATAATGATAAAGTATATAAGTCTTAGTAAATGTTATGTGGTTAAATATTTTAAGGGAATCATTGAATATCTGGGTGCCAATCTGTTGAGGATGAAGCGGATAGTCAATCATTTAGTTTTATTTTTGTTTTAGTTAGATGTCCACAGTTTAATTGGACGATAGGATTTCTTAGTACCAAAGCGGCGTAAATACAAAGCCTGCTACAAGTAATATGAAATATATTTGTGTTTTAGATAGATAGAGAAAAAGGAAGATTTAGATGAGAAAAAAATTATTATTATTAATTAACCCTAAATCTGGTAGAGGTGTTATAAAAGAGCATTTATTATTGATTGTAACGCAATTAAGCCAAGCTGGGTATGAAGTAACTGTGTATCCAACAAAAGCTAAGCATGATGCAACAAGAAAAATGTTTACAGCACGTAAATATGATCAAATTGTTGTGGCAGGTGGCGATGGAACACTTAATGAAGTGATTGCAGGTGCTATTGAACACCATATTAATATTCCAATAGGTTATCTTCCGGCAGGAACAACGAATGATTTCGCAACGAATTTAAATATACCTAAAAATATTCCTAAGGCGATTGAATTGTGTTTAACAGGAAATCCAGTATCTATTGATATTGGCCAGTTTAATGATCGATACTTTACTTATGTTGCTGCTTTTGGTGCCTTTACGGATGTGGCATATGAAACGCCACAACCTAGAAAAAATATGCTTGGGCGACTGGCATATTTAATTGAAGGGTTATTAAAATTGCCAACGATTCATTCTTATCAGTGTAAAATATTTTATAATGATGGTTTTGTAGAAGGAAACTATATTTTTGGAATGATTTCAAATTCAGATTCTGTTGGTGGAATTAGGCAAGCTTTTGGGCAAGTAGCGAATTTAAATGATGGGTTATTTGAAGTGACTTTGATTAAAATGCCACAAAATATTATTGATCTTCATAGAATTTTAACGGACTTTTTAAATACGGAATATGACCCGGAATATGTAATGACTTTTAAAACAAATCGCATTACTTTTGAGTGTAATGAACCGGTTAAGTGGACGCTTGACGGGGAAGAAGGCGGTCTTATTGAAAACTGCACGATTAAAAATTTACAACGTCGAGTTCAGATTATTGGGGAACCAAAATAATTATTGACTCAAAAGGCAGAGAATCTTTTATAGATTTTCTGCCTTTTTTATGTATAAAGGATTTGGCTATAGTGTGTGGATTTTAAAAATATGTAATAAATCTCAATATTTAGAATGTGAGTACAAAAAAAATCACATAATAAGGTGTATGTATTTAAAAGATTATTTAGGGTTTTGTTACAATGAATTATTTATTGAAAGGATAAGACAATGAAACAAAAAAATAATATAGATTATGCAATGCTATTAGATTTATCTAAAAATGATTTTAAAGTTAAATATGCAGGTTCTTATTTCGGTGTTATTTGGGCATTCGTTCAACCGTTGATTCAAGTGTTAATTTTTTGGTTTGTATTTGAAGTTGGCTTTAAATCTGGTCCTGTTAATGGATATCCTTATGTATTATGGTTGCTAGCTGGAATTATTCCATGGTTTTTCTTTCAAGAAGCGTGGACAAATGTGACGTATACATTTATTGAGTACAGTTTTTTAGTGAAGAAGATCGTATTTAATATTGATATTTTGCCACTTGTTAAAATTATTTCGTCCACATATGTTCATTTATTTTTTATTGCTGTCACGATTTTAATCTATATCTTAAATGGCTTTTATCCAGATGTCTATTACGTTCAAATTCCGTATTATTTTTTATGTACATTTATACTAGTCATGAGTTTAGGATATTTAAGCAGTGCCTTGATAATATTCTTTAGAGATTTAGGGCAAGTTGTTAATATTTTATTACAAGTAGGTGTGTGGTTAACCGCAATTATGTGGAATATTAATTTAATTCCTCCTCAGTATCAATGGTTATTAAAATTAAATCCTTTATTTTATATTGTTGATGGATATCGCAACACGTTTATTAATAAGATATGGTTTTTTGAGCAGTTTGGCTATTTTATTTATTTTTGGTGCGTCTTATTTATTTTATTGTTGGGATGTCGTACAGTGTATCAAAAATTAAAACCACATTTCTCCGATGTGTTATAAAAGGAGGATTATGATGCAAGAAAATATAATTAATGTTAGGCAGTTAGATAAAGTCTATAAAATATATAAACATCCAATGGATCGCGTTAAAGAAGCGATGAGCATAACAAAGAAATTGTATTCTAAAAATCACTATGCACTGCAAGATATAAATATCGAAATTTACAAAGGTCAAAGTGTCGGGATACTAGGGACGAATGGTTCAGGAAAGTCAACGTTACTAAAAATTATTACAGGTGTTTTAAATCCTACAAGTGGATCTGTGGAAGTTAAAGGGAAAGTTTCAGCCTTGCTTGAGTTAGGTGCTGGGTTTAATCCAGAATATACAGGTGTTGAAAATGTTTATTTAAATGGATCAATGATGGGGTACACCAAAAAAGAAATGGAATCGAAACTCGACGCTATTATTAACTTTGCTGATATTGGAGACTTTGTTTATCAACCGGTTAAAACATATTCAAGTGGAATGTTTGCACGACTTGCCTTTGCTGTTGCGATTAACGTAGAACCTGATATTTTAATTGTAGATGAAGCATTAAGTGTTGGGGATGCTAGATTTCAAACAAAATGTATTGAAAAAATGGAGCAAATAAAAAAGAAAGGAACAACTATTTTATTTGTGACACATGCCACAGAACAAGTGAGAAGATTTTGTGATCGTGCAATCTGGATTGATAAAGGACATTTGAAAATGGACGGAGAATCGACAGAAATTGTCGATTTGTATGAAAGTTGGTTAGTGTATGGGGATAAAGTTTTTAATAAAAATGAGAATCTAGTAGTAGATGAGATTGAAAATCCCGATAAAATGGGGCGTATTTCAAATGTTGAATTAAGTGCTCAAAACATTAAAACGTTCGATTGTTTTTATGTTGATGTAACGTATGAAATTTATGAAGCACAAATCCCTGAATTTTTATTAGGTGTTGCTATTTATACGCCAAATCGTGAGTATGTTTTTGGCCCGAATACGTATTTGGAAAAAGTTGAGGTGCCGAAGGTCAAGGGTGTGCATAAAGTTAGGTATAGAATTCCTGAAATGCCATTGTTGCCAGGTGTATATAATATTGATGTGGGTATTTTTGCGCAACGTAGTATTGTTTGCATTGATTATAAAACAGATATTTTAACGTTTGTCGTTCATAATGATTATACAGCCGAAGGAAGGTTTTATATAAAGCATGAGTGGGAAGTGTTGAATTAAATTAGAACAAACGATGAGTTTATTAAAGTATAGGAATGATTATTTTATTATGGTAAGGAGTAACAAGTATGGTTCGAAAAGTAGGTCATCAAAAAAAATTATCTGATCGTCAGATTATTTATCATATTGATACCGTTCAATTAAATGAAGAAACATCTAAAGTATTAATTCAGGGATGGGCGGTCAGTAAAAGTCAAGTGATGGTTACGGTGGATTCAAAATTTTCACATGATGTCAGTATTCAAAAATGTCCGCGCACGGATGTCATGGACTATTTTCATATTAATGAGGCTCACGTTGGGTTTGTTGTAGAGTGTCCGTACGTTAAAAAGCAAAAGTATTTAACGTTAGCTTTTATGAATGAAAAAGGAAAGTGTATTAAAGTTCGTGTTAAAACGAAAAAGAAAAATAAGATTTTTTGTTTTACGAATATCCAACACTTTTATTT
>DNGE01000186.1:4098-8733 GCA_003486705.1 Bacillota bacterium | reverse complement strand
TTACTAAAACAACCGACGATTTATTCTAAAAATACGTTAACGGTAAATGATCAATATCGTTTATATCATCAACCTCAACCGCTAGGAAAAACAGAAATAAAATTACAAGGTAAAGACATCGCGCGATTCCACTATAAACCGCTTATTTCTATTTTAGTTCCCATTTATAATGTCCCTGAAAAATGGTTAAGAAAATGTGTGGATTCTGTGCTAAATCAAACTTATGGGCATTGGGAACTTTGTTTAGTTGATGATGCGTCACCAAATCCACAGGTGAAAAAAGTATTGAAACAATATCAGGAACAAGATAAACGGATAAAAGTTATGTTTAGAGACGTAAATGGTCATATATCTGAAACATCAAATGATGCATTAAAATTAGCGAGTGGTGAATTTATAGCATTACTCGATCATGATGATGAATTAACACAAAATGCACTGTATGAAATGGTAAAAGAATTAAATAAGAATTCGCGTTTAGATATGATTTATTCGGATGAAGATAAAGTAACCTTAACTGGCGAATATACAGAGCCCCACTATAAGCCGGATTGGTCACCAGATACTTTTATGTCGAGCAATTATATTTGCCACTTTACTTTATTAAGAAAAAGTATTGTTGAACAAATTGGTGGATTTAGAAAAGGATTTGAAGGTGCACAAGATTATGATTTGTTTTTAAGATTTACAGAGTGTACGTCTAAAATTAAGCACATTCCGAAAATCTTATATCATTGGAGAACATTAGAAACGTCTACAGCTTCAAATTCTAATGCGAAAAATTATGCGCATGATGCAGGTGTAAAAGCATTGCAAGATGCATTGGAAAGACGAAATATTAAAGGTGTTGTTGAACCGTATAAAGATGCTTATCGTATTCAATACCATCCTGGTACTAATAAGCGCGTTAGTATTATTATTCCAACGAAAGATCATGCAGAGATATTAGAAGTCTGTTTAAAATCTATTTATGAAAAATCAACGTATAAAAACTTTGAAGTCATTGTGATTAGTAATAGTAGTACAGAGCCGGCGTTATTTTTGTTATTAGAGCGCTATTCAAAAGAACAGAACAATTTTAGGTGGTATGAATTAAATATTCCATTTAATTATTCGATTTTAAATAACGATGCAGTAACAAAAGCAACTGGCGATTATTTATTATTATTAAATAATGACATTGAAATCATCACACCCAATTGGATTGAACTCATGTTAGGTTATGCAAGTCAAAAACATATCGGTGCTGTTGGCGCAAAATTATTGTATCCAGATAATACGGTTCAACATTGCGGTGTTGTACTAGGTATGGGTGGACTTGCTGCTCATATATATAAAGGAGCAAGTTGTGAAGATGATGGGTATTTTTATAGACTTTCAGTTCCGTACAATTATGGTGCCGTCACAGCAGCTTGTTTAATGGTCAGTAAAGAAAAATGGAAACAAGTTCGTGGTTTAGAAGAAAAATTAACTGTAGCATTTAATGATGTTGATTTTAATATGAAATTATTAAAAAAAGGATATTATAATGTTGTTTTACCACAAGTCAATCTGTATCATCATGAATCAAAATCAAGAGGTAGTGAAGATACACCTGAAAAAATCTCAAGATTTAGCAATGAAATTAGTTATATGAAAACAAAATGGAAAAAAGAATTAGTACTTGATAAATGCTATAATCCAAATTTTGATTTATCTACAGAACACGTTTCGTTAAAGTAATAAGAAATTCGTGCGTAATGGTTACAAAAAATAAGAAAGCCTTTAGAAGCGGCGCATAAAAAGTAAAATAGATTATTTAGTCTGAGTAAAGAAGGGTAGAACATGATAACAGTCGATATTTTAATGGCAACATATAACGGAGAAAAATATCTTGTAAAACAATTAGATAGCTTACTTGCTCAGACTTATTCTGATTTTCGATTAATTATTTGTGATGATGGCTCAACAGATAAGACCTTAGACATATTAAAAGCTTATGAGCAAAAAGATAAACGAATTAAAGTATTAAAAAATGAAATAAATTTGGGGTACAATCGAAATTTTGAAAAGCTCATTTCTTTATCCACAGCAAATTATTTTGCCATTTGTGATCAAGATGATGTGTGGTATGACAACCAACTTCAAGTGTTAGTTCATGAAATGCTACGCAAAGATGTTGATATTGTTTATGGTAAATCAAATTATATTAATGAAGCCGGTGATCAAATTAAATATCGTGAGTATGTAAAGCCCTTAAAATTGACCCATTCGTCTCAATTGTTTGATGATAACATTGTGCCAGGACGCAATATGTTAGTAAATCACCGATTAAAAGAATATATTTTACCGTTTCCAAATCTTTCGAGACAATTTATTTATGACTGGTACATAGCGCTTGTTGCATTGCAAAATAATGGGATTGTTTACTGTGATGAGGTGATAAATACTTATCGTGTTCACCAAAGTAGCGTGACAAACACAGATATTTATCAATCAGTTAAAGGGCAACCGTTTAGACAAAAGCTTTTAAATATTGAAGCAATGCGTGTGGCTGCTATTGAACATCGATTGAATCGAATTGAAAGATATAAAACATTTATTCAAGATAAACAAGCGCTAAAACAATATGAAAGTTATGTGAACACACTAAAACGCACAAAATATATAAATCTTAATTTTAAAGCTTTTACGAACTATATGAAAATTAGAACCCTCTATTATAAAGGTATTTTTCTGTTAATTTTTCATTTTCCAATTCTGTATCGCTTTTTAATATTAAATCAACTAAAACTGAGCAGAGGTGAACAATGATGATTGCATTTGTGATTTTACAATATAATGTTTATGAAAGTACGTTTAAAAGTGTTGCAAGTATTATGGCAAACACAAAAGTAGATTATCAAATTATTGTTGTGGATAACTGTTCTGAAAATGATAGCTTTGAGCAAATTAAGAGCCGATTTACTGGTGATAACAGAATTCATTGTATTCAGACGACGAAAAATTTAGGATTTGCAAATGGTAATAATTTTGGAATTGAGTACGCAACTAAGAATTTCAATTTTGAGTGGATCTGCGTTATGAACAATGATGTTTATTTAACGTCGATGCTAACTGAACCATTACTAGAAACATTGAATAACGATGAGGTTGATGTTTTGGGCCCAAATATTATAAGCCTACATACGTCAGAGCATCAAAATCCACTGCCAGCCATTTCATATTCTAAATTTTATATTTATAAAATGATTTGGATTTATCGAATCTATCTTATCCTTAATTATTTACATCTAGATTATTATTTACATCAATTAGCGATTAAGATTTTAACGTCACTCAATAAAACTCAAGCAAATCGTCAAGGATTACAACATGAGAGCGAAGCGTTCGTTAAAAAAATTCATGGTAGTGTGCTAATGTTTCATAAAAAATTTATTTCTAAATTTCCAAAGCCATTTCATCCGGATACGTTTATGTATTTAGAGGAGGATTTTTTGGCGTTACGATGTGAGAGAAGTGGTTCAAGCATATATTATCTGCCATCTCTTACATTTGAACACGATCACAGTCAAACCGTAAACAAGTTAACTAAAAATTCGCATGAAAAAAGTAAGTATATTTTCAAGCATAATATAGCATCGTATCAAGCATTTTTAAACTATTATAAAAGTCAGGATTTGTGAAGATGGATACATGTAAGATAAGTATTATTGTTCCTGTGTATAATGGCGCAGCTTATATTGAAAAGTGTTTAGATTCATTAGTTAACCAGACGCTTGCTGATATTGAGATTATTATTGTAAATGATGGGTCAGTTGATCACACCATTGAAAAAATAACCCCCTATTTAAATGCTTATCCACAGCGCGTGAAATTAATTAATATTGCTAATAGTGGGCAAGGTGTTGCGCGAAATATTGGGGTTCAATATGCAAGTGGTGAATATTTAGCGTTTGTGGATAGTGATGACTATTTGGATTTAACGATGTATGAAAAATTATATGCGTGTGCCATATTAAATCAATATGACTTAGTTGTTTGTCCGTATTATCGGGTTAATGAATATGGTGAAATATTAAACACAGAAATGATGTATTATGAAAATATTATTCATTTAAATACTAGCCCGTGGAATAAGTTATTTAAACGGGACGTCTGGCTTTCGGCTAATATTAAGTTTGCAGAAAAGCTATGGTATGAAGATGTGTTGGCTATTTATGAATTTGCCTTTTGTGCATCTGCTATAGGTTTTTTTAATGAGCCTTTGTATTATTATGTTTTTCGGTCTAATTCATCTGTAAATATATATAAGGATAAGGTTTGTGATATCTTTTTAGTGTTAGATGAATTATATGAATTTTTGCTGAAGAATCAATGCCTGGATACTAAGTCTGATGAAATAGAAGCAATCTATATTTTACACGGTATCTTTGGGCATTTATCGCGATGCGCAGCTGAGCGAAATTTAATAAAACGTCATGCATTAATTAAGGAAGCAAAACAATTTGTTGAAGCTAAATTTCATAACTTTGGACGAAATAAATATTTTAATTTATATAAACCGATTTATCCCTTAACGCTGTTAGATGTTATGAAATGGTTTGGATTAAAGGGATTACGTTACGGAATATTTGATTTTCTCTTAATCTTATT
>DNGE01000186.1:0-3840 GCA_003486705.1 Bacillota bacterium | reverse complement strand
AGTAAGCGATTGGATATAATAAAAAAATAAATGATTTAATAATTTCATAATATGTGTTAATGAGGGATAGTCATGAAAGTTTTATTAATTATTCCAGCGTTTAATGAAGATAAAAATATAGAGCGCGTAATTGAAAATTTAAAGTTGCATTTACCGACGTGCGATTATGTTGTGATCAATGATTGTTCTCGTGATACAACGGCATCAGTTTGTAAAGAACACCAGTATAATTTAATTGATTTACCGATCAATTTGGGATTAGCTGGTGCGGTTCAAGTTGGGTACAAATATGCTTATGATCACGGATATGATGTGGCTATTCAATACGATGGTGACGGCCAACATAAAGCAGAATTTATCCCATTAATGGTGAAAGAAATTGAAAAGGGTTCAGATATTGTTATTGGTTCGCGGTTTGTGACTAAGAAAAAACCTTGGAACTTCCGAATGATTGGTTCAAGATTTATCGTGATGTCTATTCGTTTTACAACGGGTGTTAGAATTACAGATCCTACAAGTGGTATGCGAGCTATTAATCGAAAGTTAATTAAAGAGTTCGCGTTTAATATGAATTATCCTCCTGAACCTGATACAATTGCTTATCAATTAAGAAAAGGTGCCATCATCAAAGAAATACAAGTTGAAATGGATGAGCGAATAGAAGGAGAAAGTTATTTAGGTGTTGTGAATAGTATAAAGTACATGCTTCGAATGTTAACAAGTATCTTATTGATTCAAGGGCTTAGAAAGTAGGGATTCAAATGCACGAAAGAGTTCTTTCGCCTGAATTGCAAGTTAGCTTAATTATAGGTGCCCTCGCCTTATATTTTTTTATTATTTATATTATTAGAAAATCTAATGTACGAATTGATGATATGATTGCGTGGATTTTGGTGAGTTTATTTTTATTAGTCATCAGTATTGTTCCGATAATTCCAACAACATTATCGATTTGGCTTGGATTTATATCAGCTTCCAACTTTATTTTTACAGCGGGTATTTTAGTGTTAATTATTTTTGTCTTTACGCTATCCGTAAAAGTGAGTCAGCAAGCTGAAAAGTTAAAAGATTTAACACATAAGGTTGCGATTTTAGAAAAAGAAGTCACAGAACCTAATCGTAAGCATTAAAAAATCACACCCAATCAGAAATGAAGGTGTGATTTTTAAATTTTTGACGACAACAGATAATATACATAGAACATGGTTCATGAAAATAATAAACCACTCATATACTTAAATGATTAATAGTTTTTAAGGGGGAGTATAGGTGAAAGGAATTATTTTAGCTGGTGGATCAGGAACAAGATTGTACCCAGTGACACAATCTGTGTCAAAACAAGCCTTACCAATTTATGATAAACCAATGATTTATTATCCAATGTCAGTTTTAATGTTAGCTGGGATTAAAGACATATTAATTATTTCAACACCACGTGATATTAAGTTGTTTGAAGATTTATTCAATGATGGAACGCATTTAGGCGTAAACATCCAATATAAAGTTCAAGAAAAACCAAATGGTTTGGCAGAAGCGTTTATTTTAGGTGAAGCGTTTATTGGGTCTGATAAAGTGGCGTTAGTGCTAGGTGATAATATTTTTCATGGTTATGGCTTTAGTGAACGTTTAAAAAAAGCAGTTGAAAGTGAACAATCAACTATATTTGGATATCATGTTAGTGATCCGACTTCATTTGGGGTTGTTGAATTTGATGATAATTTTAATGTTGTATCGATAGAGGAAAAACCTAAAAATCCGAAATCTAATTATGCTGTTCCAGGACTGTATTTTTATGATAATGAGGTGATTGAAATTGCTAAATCAATTAAACCATCACCGCGAGGAGAATTAGAAATAACAGATATTAATAATGCGTATTTAAAGAAAGGGAAGTTAAAAGTTGAATTATTTGGACGTGGAATGGCTTGGCTTGATACAGGGACACATAAAGGGTTATTAGATGCTTCCAATTATGTTGAAGCGATTCAAACACGTCAAGGATTGTATGTTTCTTGTTTAGAGGAAATTGCATACCGAAAAGGGTATATAAATAAAGAACAGTTATTAAATCTAGCTAAACCATTATTAAAAACAGACTATGGCCAATATTTAGTTAAGATTGCAAATGAGGTGAAATAGTGGGTAACTTTAAGTTTATTGAGACGAAGATAAAAGATTTATACATTATTGAACCGAAAGTCTTTGGGGATGAGCGAGGCTATTTTGCTGAAACTTATAACCAAGAAGATTTTCATGAAGCGGGACTTAAGATGACATTTGTTCAGGACAATGAATCAAAATCTAAAAAAGGTGTTCTTAGAGGACTTCATTTTCAAACTGAGCATACTCAAGGAAAGCTTGTTAGAGTCACAGTGGGTGAAGTTTATGATGTAGCGGTAGATTTACGAAAAGGTTCACCTACGTTTGGGAAGTGGGAAGGCGTCTTTTTAAGTGCAGAAAACAAACGCCAATTTTATGTTCCAAAAGGTTTTGCTCATGGGTTTTTAGTCACATCTGATGTGGCTGTTTTTAACTATAAGTGTACGGATTTTTATGCACCACAATATGATAGTGGTTTGTTGTGGAATGATGATGATGTTAAAATAGAATGGCCATTATTACTCGTTCAGGAAGTAAGTCTATCTCAAAAAGATAAAGAACAAAAAACTTTAAAGGAATTAATTCATACATTACCGTTTATTTACGAAGGAGAGTCATAGGATGAAAAAAATCTTAGTAACAGGTGGAGCTGGTTTTATCGGTGGGAATTTTGTTCACTACATGGTAAATAAATATCCAAACTATAATATTGTGAATTTAGATGCACTAACATATGCAGGAAATCTTGAAACATGTAAACCAGTAGAGAATATGCCTAATTATAAATTTGTAAAAGGTGATATAACAGATCGCAACTTTATTTATCGCTTATTTGAAGAAGAAAAGTTCAATCTAGTGATTAATTTTGCAGCTGAATCTCATGTGGATCGTTCAGTTACCGATCCAGAAATATTTCTAAAAACAAATATTTTAGGAACGCAAGTGTTAATGGATGCCGCAAAAAAATTTGGTGTTGACCGTTATCATCAAGTATCAACAGATGAGGTGTATGGGGATTTACCACTAGATAGACCTGATTTGTACTTTACGGAAGAAACACCGTTGCATACCTCAAGTCCTTACTCAGCGTCTAAAGCTTCTGCCGATTTATTAGTTCTGGCTTATCATCGAACGTATGGATTGCCGATTACTATTTCACGTTGCTCAAATAATTATGGCCCGTATCATTTTCCAGAAAAGTTAATCCCGCTTATGATTTCTAAAGCACTCAATGATGAAAGGTTACCTGTGTATGGCCGTGGCGAAAATGTTCGCGATTGGCTTCATGTTTATGACCATTGTACAGCCATTGATTTAATTATCCACAAAGGTCGAATTGGGGAAGTTTATAATGTAGGTGGCCATAATGAACGAACAAACTTAGAAGTTGTAAAAACCATTTTAAAAGTACTAGAGAAGCCAGAGAGTTTAATTACGTTTGTAACTGATCGTCCGGGCCATGATTTAAGATATGCCATAGATCCTAAAAAAATAGAAAATGAACTGGGATGGACACCTGTGTATGATTTTGATACAGGTATTATTCAGACAATTAATTGGTATGTGCAAAATAAAGAATGGTGGGGAAATATTATAAGTGGAGAGTATGTAAACTATTTTAAAAGACAGTACGGTGATAAATTATGAAGGTACTAGTAACGGGGACGGGTGGTCAATTAGGATTTGATGTTTGTAAAGAATTAAACAAACGAAACTATAAAGTCATAGGGGTTGATAAAG
>DNGE01000044.1 GCA_003486705.1 Bacillota bacterium | reverse complement strand
AATACCCAAACATGAGAAAGAACCCAATGGTTGAGACAATCCCTTTACAAGTTTATCGATAAAATTTCTTATACTCATCATACCAATCTGTTTTCCAACCTTGTTCTTTACACAAAGACAGTAATTGCTCTTCATGATTAATTTCATGACTCGTAATAATGCGATGCGTTTCGTAATTAACAATTAAACCATTTTCTATATCCGTACAACGATCCCGATAAATTGACGCGCTTCTAATATGGGAAAATTCAGCACTTTTCTTAATTAGTAATTCTCCCGTCAATTCATCGGCCTCAATTTTATACAACCTTATTCGTCTTTGTTTTAACGTTCTTCGTTCTTCTTTTACGCTTAAATTGTACTCTAATCTTAATAGTTTAACTACTTCACATGTATTAATTTGATCATACATGAATTTAGAAGCTTCTAAGTTCGCTCCTTTTTTACCAACACCATCTTCTTCAATGCGTCTCGCAAGCAACTCTACGACTTTAAAACCACGCACATAATCAATATTATTGAAATTAATTTTATACTTACTTTCAATATTTACCCAATAGTAATTGGCATTCACTTTTGTTGTTCTTAAAATACTGTGCAACTTATCGCGTCTAACCCAAACAAATCCTTTATGATCGACCAACGTTCCATTTAAATAAGCATTTGTAACTTCCTTTTTAACTTTTTGAGAAATGGACAAATCAATCTCAGTTACATAATTAGCCAATTGCTCTCCTTGGTAAGTGGGAATCAATGCATACTTTTCAATAGGAATCACTTCCCAACCATTGTAGCATAAATCTCATTCAAGATATTCATTGCTTGAGTTGCATTCGGGTGATGATTAACATCAGGATGAATTTGCTTTACGATTTGGTCACGCCATTCTTTTGCTTTTTTCTTATTTGTAAATTGAGCTTTTGAAATACCTAATTTTTGCGTTCTTAACTCTCCATCTAGCTCAACCAAATAATAAATATACTCCGTCCCAACCGACGCAAAATAGTGTGAATCATCAGCTACTTCTTTAACTGATACCAACTCTAAACTTTCAACTAGCGCTTTAAAATTTTGGATACTTGTGAATAACTCTTTCCACCCTCTCCCTGTAATTTTAATGTTCACGCCAACATCTTGCTTAATCATCGCTTTGACCTCATTGAATTTCCCAAACGACTTTAGCTCTTCCACAGAATCAACATGAATCCAACTCATTTTACACACCTCTCTTTTAATATTATCTAGTATAAAATATATTCATGTCACTCTATGGAAATACATTAAAATTTATGTAAATGAGGCGCTTTTCCTGTATAAATTTGCTCAACTTTTTCTTTAAGCCGTAACAGCAAATCATCCTGCATTAGTTTTAAAGCTTCTACTCGGTTTAACCACTGTATCTCCTGTAAAAAACAATCTTGTCTTAGCCTATTTGCATCATATGATGACCTCTATTATTAAAATATTCTGATTATCTAGATTATTTTATGAGGCAAACTATTTAGCTTTGTTACGTATATAAGCCCGCTAAAAATATAATCTACAATAACAACTCTATTTAATTGACTAAAGTACTTTACTTCTATATAATATGTAACAGAAATTGGGGATTTCATAAAACGTCGAGAAGAGTAGGGTTTGTAACATTATAGAGAGGTGAAATCATGTATCATATAAAAAAAGATAAACGCTCTGTCCAATCGAGCCAAGCTATTTATAATGCCTTAATGATAATCGCACAAGACAAGTTATGTAAAAATATTTCTATTACAGAAATTGTATCGCAAGCACAAGTCGGAAGAGCAACCTTTTATCGTAATTTTGATTGCATTGATGATGTACTACGCTATAAACTGGATCAAAATTTGGATCAAATGTGTGAAAAGATTAAATCCTTTTATTCCCTTTCAAAAGATCCCATTAGCCCATCTACTTCTACAACACTTAAACCTATTCTTCAATACATTTATGATAACTCAGCCGTTTATCAAGTACTCGTTGACAACGAGCGATACGACTTACTCAGAGAAAATTTTATTAAATTAATCAAAGATTTTTGGTTATCACTCTGTGAACAACCTAATTATTTACCCGATTCGGTTACAAAAAATTTTGAATACTTTCTCGAAGTTCACGCCTCACTTCTTATTGCTATTATAACTAAGTGGATTAAAGAAGATCTTACGATCTTACCCGATGATATGGCGAATATAATAAATGGAATCAACTTTAAAACCTATTAAAAAAACAGTCCACTGTGGACTGTTTTTTATTTAGATTAGATTTAATTGATTAATATCTAATTTATACGTGACATCTTTACGTTCAACAATAATATTGATTTTATCTTTTACTTGTTCATGTTCGTTAATTTGGCTTATTAGTTCACGTGTTGGATTGATCGCAAATGGAATTCCTACGTGCTTAAACATTGTTAGATCCCCTGCTGTATCACCGTAAGCAAAACTATTTTCCAGATCTATATCATACTTTTCTACGAGTTCACGCAATGCTTTTTCTTTACTTACAGAATCCCACATTGGCGTAATTTCACCTGTATATCGTCCTTGTTCATCTTGTTCATAAATACTGCCTCTGTAATCGTCCATATTATATTTTCCGGCCATTTCACGGACAAGTTCAATTGGTGAACCAGAAATGGCAATGACAATATGACCTTGTTCTTTGTGCCACTTAATACGATTTCTCGAGAACGTATAGACGCGTTCTCCTTTTTGATAAATGACTTTTTTTGCAATATGTTCAATATGCTCGCGACTCACACCTTTTGTGGCTTCTACATAAACATCAATCATTTTTAATAAATAATCATCGTAATCACCTTGGCGTCGATCCCATTTTAGAAATGCTGGTCGAACTTCGTTGTACCATTTTTCTTCTTCAACAAGTTCATATTTAATAATTTTTTTAAACATTTCTGTAATTAAACCTTCTCGATAAATCGTTCCATCGATATCAAAAAAGGCTGCAATTTTTTTTGTCATATCACTGACCTCCTAGCTCACTTTTTAAATGTCTTGATTTTATTCCTTAGTATTTTCCAAAATCATTAACCTTAACCCATGTTTATTATTTTAGCGCTTATTAAATACATCATTAGCTATTAGTATACTTTATCCTTTGGTTTCTTACATCAGGCATTACGTTATATCATATGTCATTTAAACAAGAAATTTTACTAAGTATAACACTTACATGTGTAAAAGTCCATTTCTTTTTCCTCAAGCTTTTTAGTCTGAATCCACCTAAAAATTATTGTTTTTCGCTAGATTATCTTTAATAAATGAGTGACTCCAATCAGTCACCTATCATATTAATATTATAGCCAGACAAAAAGGAGGGGGTCTTCTTGAAAAAACCCATTATTGGGATTGCTGGAAACTTATATATTGAAACAAATCCAGTAGTCATTGGAAGCCCGTATGATTTTAACAATAATAATTACTCCAAGTGCATAGCAGATGCCGGAGGCATCCCGATCTATTTACCCGTTATCAACGTACCTGAAATAATCGATCAACAATTAGACCTAATAGATGGATTATTAATTCCTGGCGGTAATGATATTAATCCACTACTCTATCATCAAGTTCCAAAGCCCTTGCAGGGCCATTCAAATGAAACGGTAGATATGGTTCAAATCTATCTCATTCAAAAAGCGCTGCAAAGAAACATTCCGATTTTAGGAATTTGTCGGGGACATCAAATATTAAATGTGGCAGGTGGTGGAACATTACATCAAGACATCTCCTATGCAATAGATGATCCGATTCAACATAAACAAACAATAAATCTCGCAACACCAACGCATCCTGTTCAAATAACACCAAATAGTATTCTACATTCTATCTTAGGACCGACCTATACTGTTAATAGTGCGCATCATCAATGTGTAAAAGATCTTGCCCCACAGTTTTTTGCAACGGCACTATCCCCTGATGGAATTATAGAAGGGATTCAGATGGAGGGAAATTCATTTGTAATGGGTGTTCAGTGGCACCCTGAAATGATGGCCAGTCGTGATCTTTTAATGCTTCAGTTATTTAAACAGTTTATTACGCATTGTGAGGCTAAATAAAAAAAATCACCTTTACTAGATTCATAAAATCTAATAAGGGTGATTTTTTATTATCCACGTGCAAGTTTTGTACGTAATTTAGTTGACCCTGTTTCAACAACTAAAACAAGGATAATTAAACCTAGTAAAATAGATCCGACTTCCGTCCAGTTAAAAGCATTCATGGCAAAGATTAATGGTGCACCAATCCCACCAGCTCCAACTAATCCAAGTGTTGAAGCATCTTTAATATTAATTTCAAAACGGTAAATAACAATTGACGCAAGGTTTGTAAATAACTGTGGAATTATTCCATAACGGATTTTTTCAAATGTATTACACCCGGCTGCATCTAATGATTCTAAAATTCTTATATCTAAATCTTCAATCGCTTCAATGAATAACTTTGATAGCATTCCAATTGAGACAACCGATACTGTTAATACCCCTGCAAACGCACCAGGCCCTGTTACTCGGATAAACATTAAACCGAAAACAAACGCTGGGAATGTACGAATTCCTGAAATAACAGTTAAGATAATAAAGTTAACCCATTTTGGCATAATGTTGCTTGATGCTAAAAAGGCTAATGGAAGTGCTAAAACAGCTCCAATTAATGTTCCTAAGAAAGCAATACAAACTGTTTCTAATAATAAGAATGGTACCCCTTCTTTGAAATCAAATAACATTTCAAGGTCTGGTTGTAAAATAGAAGTAAAAATGTTTTGAACAATTTGTAAACCATTTTCTTTTACACCAGAATACATAATCGTTTGAGAAGCCCAAGCGACTAATACTAAAACACCGACAAGAGTTAGGGCTTTGTTAATCCATAAATTTGGTTCTTTTTCTAATTGTTTTTTGATTGTTAAACTCATATTACCCTAACCTTTCTCTGATATAGCGACTTGTATTTTCAATAATAACGACTGTGATAAATAATAAAACTAAAATCATTCCCACTTTATCATACTCACGCCAACCGATTTTCTCTTTTAATAATAAACCAATTCCACCTGCTCCAACATATCCTAAAATAGTTGCCGCACGAACATTGATTTCTAAACAGTATAAACAAGTCGATAAGTAAGTCGGTAAAATTTGTGGCGTAATGGCAGAATTGAAAGATTCTAACTTTGTAGCTCCAACCGCTTCCATCGCCTCAAATGGCCCCATATCTACTGTTTCAATTTTTTCATATAACATTTTAACAACAATTCCAAATGTAAAGATTGTAATCGCAACAGTTCCTGCAAACGTTCCAAGACCAAACACATACGTCGCAAATAAAGCGATAATTAACGTTGGGATTGTACGTAAAATACTTAAAATAACACGTGTGAAACTTAAAATAAATTTATTTTTATTAATATTAGATGATGATAAAATCGCAACTGGGAATGCAAATAAACATCCGATTAACGATCCTAATAATGACATTTTAATTGTCTCAACTAATGGTGGAATAACTTGTTTAATAAAGTTTAAATCTGGTGGGAACATTTTAGTTAAAATAACAAAGAATTCTTCCCCGCGTTTCATTAATTTTGCAAAATCAAATCCAGTCACTTGAGCTGCAAATAATAACGCAATAATAAATCCAATCACAACAAATGGGGCCATTGGACGTGGGGGTTGAATTTCTTTACCATTGTCTAATGTAATTTTTTGAGGTTTAAATATATTTTTAATCACGTTCATCTTAAGCCCCCATTAATTCATCAGCAGCTAATTCACGACCGTAAATTTGCGTTAAGATATCGCTGTTAACGTCTTTTGAAGGTCCGTCGTAAACAATCTCACCCGCTTTAATTCCAATAACGCGATCTGCATATTTTAATGCTAAGTCAACATGGTGAATATTAATTAATACTGAAATGTTCATATCTTGATTGATTTTTTTGAAATCATCCATCACTTGTGTTGCAGTAATTGGATCAAGTGCTGCTACAGGCTCATCAGCTAAAATGATTTCTGGTTTTTGAGCAAGTGTACGAGCAAGTGCGACACGTTGTTGTTGCCCACCACTTAATTGGTCTGCACGTACATAAGCTTTATCTAAGATTCCAACTTTATCTAATGCTTCTAAAGCGATAACTTTATCCTCTTTTGAGAATAATCCAATACTTGATTTCCAAATTGGCATATCAGGAACACGAGATGTTAAAACATTGTTGATTACAGTTGTTCTTGTTACTAAGTTAAATGATTGGAATACCATTCCAATTTGACGGCGGAATTTACGTAATGATTTACCTTTTAAATCATTTACTTCCTGTGCATTTACAGTTAATGATCCGTCTGTAATATCATGCATACGGTTAATTGTTCTTAATAATGTTGATTTACCAGCACCTGATAAACCAATAATTGCAACAAACTCACCTTGTTCAATTTCTAAGTTAATATTTTTTAAAGCATGTAATCCATTTGGATACACTTTATTCACATCTGTAAACTTAATCATATGGTTTCTCCCATCTCTTTCATAAAATATAAAATATTTCCAAGTTTATCTTAAGAATAGAAATGAGTTCACGTTAAACATGAACTCATCTTTGTTATTCAATTGATTATTGTTGTTGTGCTTGAATGATTTCTTGAGCTTTTTTAGCTCCTTCGTAATCTTCATTTGATCCAACTTGGTATCCTTTATGGCTGTAAATAGAAATGATTTCTTGTCCAGCTTCAGAGTTTCCAATGTTGATGAATGCTTGTTGGATTGCTTCTTTTAATTCAGGTGTCATGACTTCATCTTTAGTAACAGAAATTGTATCATTGTAAATTCCTTCAGTTACACCGATAACGTTTGTTTCTTCCCAGATAGTCGCTTCGCGTCCTAAATCAGTTGTCCAAATATCAACATAATCTAAACGAGCATCAGCGTAAGCAACCATAACATCGATTTGACCGTTTGCTAATTGAGAGATAGCTGTTGCATATCCGTCTAAAGCAACTTTGTTAGGTAAATCTGTGATTGAGATTCCGTAGTTTTCTTGTAACCATAATGTTGGGTAAACATATCCAGCTGATGAAGAAGTTGATGATTGAACTCCCCACGTTGCGCTTTCGATATCTTCTTTAGTTAATGCTTCACCGTTGTTAATTTTAGCTGCTAATTCTTGACCTTTTTCAGTTGGTCCAGCAATAACTAATGTACGGTAGTAAGTAACTGGTTCTGTTGTGTTTTCAGTTGGTGCTGTATTCCAATCTGCTGGGTTTTCTGAATCATGGTTTAATCCATAACGAGTAGCCGTTAATGCAACATCGATATCATCTGCAAAGATTGCATAAGTTCCACCAGGAACGAATCCAACGTGAGCAGTACCAGCTGCTAATGACTCCCCTACAGCTTCATAGCTAGTTCCAACTTCAACACTAATATTTTCAAACTCAAATCCTTGAGCTGCTAATTCTTCTTTTAACATGTCTTGTAAAGGTTCTGTTGCTTTCTCAATGTCTTCTGGATTACGAGAAGGTACGAAATAAACAACTAATTCTTCTAATTCATTTGAATCTGTGCTGCATCCTGCTAATGAAACAACCGCTAACATCATAACTGATAAAATAGTTAATAATTTTTTCATGACATTCTTTCCTTTCGCAACCATATCACTGTATGGTGCTGTAAATTTTTACTTGCACCCTAATAATAGCATAAAATTTTTTAATGTTAATCGAAATTAACAAAATTTTAACGAAAAAGTTTATTTTTGTAGTTTAATGTAAAACTTTGTCGTTTTTTTCTCAAAAGGTAGCGCTTCTAAAGGGTTTTATTTACCTTTTACTGCTTAAATTTCTAATTCTCTTTTAACTCGATAGGAAATGGTTGAAATACTACCTCGTCATCATCCTAGCAAAATGAAAAAAGCTCTCAAACCGAGAGCTTTTTTACTAAGCGATAACCGAAATATATTTCGTTTCATCTACTGTTACATTTTTATATTGATTGAAATAGCTAATAATGATTTCTGTCATATCAATTTGAATTTCTTTGACAATCGGTGCCGCTTCGTAGCAATCATAGCCACCGACACAGCTTGAACGATAGTTGTTCATCACTAACGTGAATTCATCATCTAACTTCATTTCATCACCATTTCGAGTCATCGATACAACACGATCCCCAACTTCACGGTTTAAGTCAAATTTATACTCAAATCCTGCAAAGAAATCGTAGTTATAATGTGCTTCTTTTGGTTGTAAGAATCGATTTGAAACCACAACCTCATCGCCTTCTTTTTCTAAATAACTAGCACACACTTCTAATGCTTGCTTTAAAATGTCTCCTGTTACTTTGCGAACAACTAATGTGTTAGGGTAAATATACGTCGACACAATATCTCGAACCGTCACACTTTGATTGAATCCTTTAATCGAGTTTGCAAATGACGTACACGATAAATCCGCACTTGAAATATCAAATTGAATTTGATTAATAAAGTTCGCCAATGGCGTTCCGTTCATCGCCATGTCTACACGCGACGTTGGATTAAGCGGCATATTTAAATGACCAACCGGTTGGTCAAGCCAGCTTTGCACGTCAGTTTCAAGTGGTAATAAAGCCTCATACATAGCAGGGTGTGGATTAACACTTGGTGTTTTATGTGTTGATGTAATGGTTTTAACCCCTTGTTCATCCATGCTTAAATTTAACTCAATATAATGCGCACCATTATGTTGGGTTTGAACAATGTGCGTTCCAAATAACGTCGTATCTTTAATCGGTAAATGAGCGTGCCCTGTTAATAAAATATCAAACTCTAATTCTTCACAAATTTTAAAGGCAATATTTTCTGAGCTTGTACTTAACACATCATGTGAATCTAAATCACGTTCAAAGCCTCCGTGATATACCCCGATTAATACATCGACTTGTGGTTTTAATAAATCATACTCCGCTTTAACCGTTGGGAATGTGCTTAAAACATCAAAGTTTGTTAAATGTTTCGGGTTCTCCCAGATCGGAATAAAATCAGTCGTAAATCCAATCACACCGACACGTAAGCCATTTTCTAAGACTTTAATATCGCTGTTTCCAATGTTTATTTCACCTGTTTTATCCACAATATTTGTACATAAACATTTTCCATTTAAGTGATTGATATATTTTTTTAGGTAGTCATAACCATAGTTGAACTCATGATTTCCAAGTGTCATATAGTCATAACCACCTGCGTTCATCACTTGCGCAATCGGATGAACATCAAAATCTTGCATATTTAAATAGGTCGTAAACGGTGACCCTTGAATCGTGTCTCCACCATCAAAAATGAGCGTGTTCCCATCTTTTTTATATTCATTAATGATGTTAAGCATCCCCATCGGTTGCTGTGTATCATCGCGATAATCAGTTGGATAAACATATCCGTGTAAATCAGATGTAAAGTAAAGTTTTAAATTTTTCAAGTTAGCACCTCCAAGAAATTTTATTATAACACTCTTTTTTCAATAGCGAAAAAGATTTATCAATAAAGGCCATTTCTCACTTCTGTATCAGAACGCTAAAACGATTTTCGCTTTTAACCTCTACTATTATACTGCTAGATATTATCCTATTTTATAGCTTTTGATATT
>DNGE01000116.1 GCA_003486705.1 Bacillota bacterium | reverse complement strand
AAATGACACACCGTCTTTCCATGGTTTCGTGGATTAGTTTGTGGTTTGCGGGCCAATTAATAAACAAAAATTATCTATATAAAGGATTGAGATTTTTTAAATCTTCTAAGTTAACTTTAATTTAACTCTCAACAGTATACAGAAACATGTGTTTTCCTTTAACAGTCTCTTTTTCGTCTTTTATTTATTCTAACCATTTAAACCAGTATATATAATTCACTTCTTTACCACGTTTAAAATGAATTATACAAATTTCAACATTATTATCTAATATAGCTAAGAAAAAGAATTCAACTTGCGTTAAATTCTTTTTCTTGTTCAACTGGTAATAATACCGAAAATACCGTTCCCTTATGTACTGTACTCTCGCATTTAATAGATCCTTTATGTAAATCAACAATTTTTTTTGCAATGGATAATCCCAATCCATTCCCTTTTGTCGCATGCGAGGTATCTTGCTGATAAAACTTATCAAATATTTTTAACATGGCTTCCTCAGATACGCCCATCCCTGTATCGCTGATTTTTATTTCAATTGCTTGTTCAACTTTTCGTACACTCACCTGAATAATCCCATCAGCAGGAGTGAATTTTATGGCATTATCCAATAAATTTAACCAAACTTGATTTAACAACTCTTTGTTGCCCGTCAAATATTCATCATAAATATCCGCCACAAGTTGTAACTTATGTTTCTCTAACTTCATTTCTAAAAGTAAAATACACTGTCTCATTTGTTCGCCAATATTAAATCGTTGCTTCTCTGTTAATATAGATTGCGTTTCAATCTTTGATAAATTAAGCACATTCGTTGCTAGTGAAGCTAAGCGTGTTGATTCTTCAATCACAATATCAAGATACTCATGGCGCTCTTCTTTTGTCAGGTCATCATCTTTTAATATTTCGGCAAACCCTTTAATCGAGACAATCGGCGTTTTAAACTCATGTGAAAAGTTATTAATAAAATCGGTTCGCAACACTTCAATCCCAGCGAGTTCTTCTGCCATGTGGTTAAAATTTGCAGATAAATATTTATACTCAAGTGGGCGTGTAATATTTAATCGAACTGTAAAATCTCCACTGGCCAGTTTTTTCGTTGCTTCCATAAAAACCTTAATTGTTTTTAAGATTTCTCGACTCGCAAAATGTGAAAAGACCGTTCCTACTATGAGGCATGAAATAATCGTTACAAACACGACAAGAATCGGGTTTTGCATTGCATCTTCACTGAACACATCTAAATGGATAATCAAATAAATTAAACTCCCTGTTATGGTAAGCGTAATAGAATACATGATAAAGATACTCAAAGAGAAATATAAACTTAAACTGAATTTATCTAATATTTTTCTCATAACGTTTTTACCACTTTATAACCAAGTCCACGTACCGATACAATATCAAACTCCGGATAGTCAGAAAATCGTTTACGGAGACGATTAATATGTACGTTTACCGTTGTATCGGTACTTTCTGTCTCCATTCCCCAAATTTCATCCATCAATTGAATACGCGTGAAAATTCGTCCGGGATAAGATAAGAGTTTATATAATAAATAAAATTCTTTCTGTGGCAGTGTTTGAATATCGTCTTCACGCCTAACTGTTAAAGCATCATAATCTAGCATCACTTTACCTATTTGCAGCTTTCGTTCATTTACAATTTGCGAACGACGTAACAGCGCACGAATTCTTAATAACATTTCTTCCGTATCAATCGGTTTTGTCATATAATCGTCCGTTCCTACGATAAAGCCTCTTTTTTTATCACTTGGCAATTCCTTCGCTGTCGCCATTAATATCGGCATTGTAAAGTTAGCTTCTCTTAATAAGCGCGCGACTTCAAATCCGTCTATTTTAGGCATCATGATATCTAAAACAATTAAATCAATATGTTGCCCTTGTAAGAGTTCTAATACCTCCTCACCATCTTTTGCAATAAAAACATGATACCCTTCTCTTTTAAGAACGGTTTGGAATAATTTTCGTGCATGTTCATCATCTTCCGCAACTAAAATCTTAATCATCTTCACACCTCCAAAACCATAAGCCTTGCAACTTAGTCATTATCAATATTTTACCAAATAAAGATTAACTGTAAATAAACTTGCGCATTTTTAAAAACTTCTCTTTCTCCTGGTGCACCAATAAGTAATTTTTACAATTAATTTTATAACAAACCTATAATATTTGATTTACCCTCTACACGAACGACTCACCTTACAGTATAATTTAAATTATCTTAATCCGATCGAGCACACAACCGATCCGATAACAATAGAAAGGTTTGAATACTCATGATAAAACCCATCGTAAAAGACGTCTTCTTTCTAAAACAAAAATCCGAACCCGCAACAAAAGCAGATGAGCAAGTCATTCTTGATTTGATTGACACACTTCAGGCAAACATTCATCACTGCGTTGGACTCGCAGCAAATATGATCGGGGTTAAAAAACGCATCCTAGTATTTAGTGTTGGAAACATGATTATCCCCATGGTCAATCCTGTTATTTTAAAAAAAGATAAACCGTATGAAACAGAAGAAAGTTGTCTTTCTTTAACAGGTGTTAGACCCACAACTCGCTATGAAACCATTGAAGTTGAATACTTAGATATTCACTTTAAAAAACAAAAACAAACATTTAAGGGATTCCCTGCCCAAATTATCCAACATGAAATGGATCATTTTGAAGGTATTATTATCTAATTTTTAATATATAGACACGCCATGTAGAGTATCAGAATGGGGTGTCTATTTTTTTATTTCACAAATAATCGTTAACGATAAAAAATCAGATACACCTCATCAATTAACACCTTCATACCACTTCTCCATCTTAAGTTAAAATCTTGATGAAATCTTAGGCCTCTCGCCAACACGTCTAAGATAACAAACTAAGTTCTGTTAGCCAATTTTGTTCATAAGTAATCATGCGATATCAATGGTTAGCAAAAGTTTGAACATCATTGTACGCTTGAACACAAGTGTATTGACCTGTGATTTCAACATTATCGTCTAACACAGCCACAAACTAAATCTTAGCCCCCTGTTATCAATACAATTAACAAATTGTATCGATATCCTGAATACATAACTGCTTTAACATCCCCGTTCTTGTCTTTTAAATCACCCAACTTCTTAAGCATTACCATAAGATACTCATGCCCTAAACATAGCACTACGGCAACTTTTTTCAAGAACATCCCCCCTATTTTTTCACACCTCCACTTTACCCAATATATAGCGTTGTCACAACAACTAACGAGTCAGATCCCCCCTTCAACATAACCACATCCCTATAAAATAGTTAATACATTTATCCAATTTAAGCCAACTCATGTGCTATAATAAACTCATAAAGGGGGCTTTTTCATGAAAACAAATTATCATTCTCACACCACGCGCTGTAAGCATGCAAACGGTCGCGACGAAGAGTATGTTATAAGTGCCATTAAAGGTGGACTGACTGAAATCGGATTCTCAGACCATTGTCCTTGGCCATTTGAGGGCGACTATGTGTCTAGAATTCGAATGGACGTTGAACAAATGGACGATTATGTTCAACAGATTACAGCACTACAAGTCAAATACAAGGATCAAATAAGCATTAAAATTGGACTCGAATGTGAATACTATGAAGAATTTATCCCTTGGTTAACACAACTAAAAGAGCACTATCATTTAGATTATTTTATTTTCGGTAATCACTTCCCAGAAAACGAAACACGCAGTTATTATACAGGAAGCGGGACGACAACCCCAAAACATTTAGAGAACTATTTACAAACAGCCATCAAAGCTATGGAGTCAGGACTATTCACCTATTTTGCTCATCCCGATTTGTTTATGGTGAGTTACAAAACATTTGATAAACACTGTGAAAACATGACGCGACAACTTTGTCTTAAAGCAAAGGAAGTCAATATGCCACTTGAATTTAATATTTCAGGTTATTTGTATCAAGAACAACATGACACGCCTCATGGTTACCCTCACAAAGACTTTTGGAAAATTGCAAAAGAAGTCGGTTGCCAAGCCATTATTGGATATGATGCTCATACACCTTTGGTTTATGAAACAAACAAATATTATGATCGAGCAAAAATGGAGCTAGCGGCATTAGGCATTGAGGTTATCCCCTCACTTTCTTTTAATTAATCGCTCTGCATTTTCACTCTCATTCATTTAAAAGAACTGAGTTAAAATACTCAGTTCTTTTAAATTACCCTTTTTTTGTTTAGTCGCAATAGCTAATGCTAATTACACTCACACATTTTTCAAGATTTTTTTTCAACTGTTGACGTGGTGTCTTTGACACAGTCATTTTATCCTTAGGATGTTTGTCGTTATAACCAAATAGAAACATATAAGCTTTCTATCCGTTTTAAAAGTTAGCTATTTAACAGTATTTAACGTTAGTAAAGACATGAGGACATAAAAAATGGCGTTGGTGAGTTGTGAAATTTACTAGCGAATCATTAGCATTTATGTCTATCTTCATTTTAAATACGATTAATAACAAATCCTGACAACCTTTTACGATAACTCCGCTCTTTTTATCTAAATTCACATATCGTTTAAAGATTTAACTCATAATAATGACATGGCGTCATTAACCTTTTCCGCTAACCATGTTACAATATAACAAAAAATGGAAAACAAATTTCAAGGGGGATACCATGAAAAAAATACTACCTATACTTATTTTTTGTATCGTTTTACTTACCGGTTGCCAATCGAATGCCGAACAATCACTCTTTACAGACTTTGAGCAAAAAATGACGGCCAAAGATTACAGCGGTCTTTATTCACTGCTTAGTACTGACTCACAATTGACAATAACAGAGGAAGACTTCATCACTCGTTATGAAAACATCTATTCAGGTATTGGAGCAACTGACATCAAGCTTACAATGGGAGAAATAGATAAAGAAAATAAAACAATTCCCTTCTCGCTTAGCATGGAAACCATTGCTGGAACGATCACACGAACAGACTTCACACTTCCTTATATTAAAGAAGAAAAAGAATTAAAAATCACATGGAGTGAAAGCTTAATATTCCCAATGATGCAAACAGGCGATAAAGTTCGCGTCACAAATGAAAAAGCAAATCGTGGAACGATATACGATCGCAATAATCAAGTCCTTGCAAGTGATGGCGCATTAAAAACAGTCGGCATTCACCCAGCCGTCTTTGACACTAGTAATCGTGATGCTAAAATAACAGAAATTGCAAAAACTCTCGATATTAGCGAAGAATCCATTACAAAAAAACTAGATGCCAATACGAATCCAGACCACTTCGTTCCACTTGTTGATATTCTTCCCGAATCACCTCTACTACTCACCCTTTCTAATCGTGAAAGTGATGGTATTATCTTAAAAAACACAACAGGGCGCGTCTATTACAATCATGAAGCCTTTGGACGTCTACTTGGATACGTGGGTTCTATTACGGCTGAAGAACTAAAAGATGACGTTGAACAATTTTACAAAACAACCTCAAAAATTGGAAAAGCGGGTCTAGAACAAGTCTATGAAACAACATTACGCGGTACAGATGGCATTGAAATTTACATCGAACGCGATGATAACAAACTCGAAACACTAGCAAAAAAAGACGCACAACATGGAGAAAACATCACCCTCTCAATCGATTCGACTTTACAAATGAGCGTCTATAACAATATGAACGGCGAAAGTGGATCTGCGGCTGCTATTAGTCCAACAACAGGAGAAATTTTAGCATTAGTTAGCTCCCCTTCTTATAACTCTAACCGCTATACCACCTATATAACTCAAACCGAACAAGAAAAACGAGTCGCAACCAACTACGTTGACGAAGCAAACCGCTTTGCTAGACTTTATTCTCCTGGATCAACCTTTAAGCTTATCACAGCTGCAACAGGACTCGAAACTGGAGCCATTAATCCAAATGACGTTAAAACAATTATCGGTAGTGAGTGGCAAAAAGATTCCTCATGGGGGAACTATAATATTCGTCGAATTAACTCACAAACATCAATTAGCTTAAAAGAAGCCCTTAAATATTCAGACAACATCTACTTTGGAATGAGCGCGCTAAACATAGGAAGTGAGTCATTAATTAAAGGAGCGCAACAACTCGGAATCGGCACAACACTTGATATTGGATACCCAATCGCTCAAAGCCAAATTTCAAACTCAGGATCAATTAGCAGTGATATTGCCCTTGCCGATACCGGATACGGACAAGCTGAGGTCATGGTTACATCCTTAAATATGGCTTTAGCATATAGTGCCCTATCCAATAATGGAAACATCATGAATCCAACACTTATTCTCGGTGATTCACACCCCATTAGCCTCCTAAAAGAAGCCGCTATTTCACCAGAAAACTTATCTATATTACAAGAATATTTTGTGGATGTCGTTGAAGATACTGATGGAACTGGACATCTTTCAAAAATAGATGGGATTCAGTTAGCTGGTAAAACTGGAACGGCCGAAATTAAACAAGCACAAGGCGAAACTGGAAGCGAAAACGGTTGGTTTGTCGCAACAGACATTGACCATGCTAAAATCTCAATTGCTGTTGTGGTGGAAGAGGTCCAAGATGGACCTGGAACACTTGGTGTTGTCTCAATGGTTAAAAACATGCTAGAAGATTATTTAAAATAGATTAACTCTAAAAAAAGAAAGTGAACCCTAAACACGAGAAGCTGTAAACAGCCTCAGTTGGTTGGGGTTCACTTTTTTTAGTTAAAGACAAACAACTCTATTAGTCTTAACGCATTAAGAAGCAATTCAATTACAAACGTTCATCATTTACCATAATAATAGGTTGAAGAACAAAGTAATCAAGTAGACGTTGCTTTAAATAATAGTTTAATTCTTTCTCATTTTTGAAAATTGACACTTGAAAGGGTTCGGCTGGATTTACTTTTTCAATAAAAACAACTTGGTCATCTTGTTCAATCATCACACCCACATGAACTGCTTCTAACCACTTATTTTCAAAACTATAGCCGAAACACGACACTAATTTTCTATTAGAATCCTCAAATTCAAGATTTCGATTTGCCCATGCTTCTTTAATAATAGTTGCGTATCCACTCGTTGTATGAATTGCACCTGCAGGTATCCCTTTAAACACGCCCCAAAACGCTTCCTTATCGCCTTCACTAAATCCAGTAGAAGGATAATATTCTAAAGCAGATTCTTCTGACAGCTCAATCGTTTCATCTATTGCATCTACCTTAACAAGATCTTTTATTAAATTCCATGCCGTTAGCCTACAGTTGATATCATCCGGCAAGATAGCCGTTCTAAATAAATTAAATGCCATATTCCTATCATATTTAACAATAGCACCCTTTTTAGTTATAAATTCACCTTGTAAGTTTGGTAATTCTGATAAAAACTCATTCGTGAATTGAACTTGCTCTTTAAACACATCGATATTTTCTTGTGGAACGCCACTCTCTGTTAAATAATCAACAGTTATATTTAGTGCATCAGCATCATTAAGATTAGAATATGTTATGTTGCTAAATGCCCGACGTAATAAAAAAACACTGATTATGACACAGATAACACCTAATACTATACCCAAAATCTTAACTGGCTTTTTAATATTTAATTTACCCATTTTATTCCTCCTTTTTCTAATAGCTATATCTTATCATTTCCCATTTTAAATACAACTACTTATTGTATCTACTAAATAATATTAAGGTTGCCATTTATTAATAAAGTCATCCCTTCTACATTTAATCACATATATGACTCTTTAGGTAGATTGAACTCAGTAGCCCCGATTAATATGGGGCAGTTATAACTATATTTATTTCCAATAAAAAAGGGTAAGGTCCTCTTATATTGTGGTTTACACAATTCGAGTCCCTTACCTCTTTTTTTCTCACGGCTAACATCTCTGTTAAACCCCTATGATGGTTTACTAAAAAACAAACGTGATGTTATCGATTATCGAACGAATTCCCATGAACTATCTGATCCTGGAACTGTGTTTGTCCACCATTTCGCACGATAGACGTGTCCATCGTATTTTGCTAATTGTCCACCAGTGAATACCATTCCTGGTTCATAATTAATTGATCCGTCTTCATTTGGTGCTACTACTTTTTCCCAAGCATCAGATTGGTCAGGATATTGTCCTTGTACCCACCATTTTGCTGTATAAGTATCACCTTTGTATACAACAGTATCACCTGTATTATAGACTTTGCTCAGATCAAATGTATCAGATGTAGTCTCTTTTACTGTTATAATGCGCACCGCTGTCGTGGTTACTCCATCGCTATCTGTTACTTTATAAGTTAATTCATAACGTCCTGCTACATTTACATCAACTGTACCCTCTACTTTAATTTGGGCAGTTAAATCACCATCTTCTTTATCCATTGCTTGAATCCCAGCTAATGCATCAAATACGTCACCCACATTAATTGTTATCTCTTGAATTCCTGATAAAACTGGGGCTTGGTTTGGCTCGCGAACAACAGTTACGACACGCGTTTTTGATGTTGTCAACCCTTCACTATCTGATACTTTATAAGTTAATTCGTAACGTCCTGCTACATTTACATTAACCGTCCCCTCTACTTTAATTTGGGCAGTTAAATCACCATCTTTATCATCTGTTGCTGTGATATTTTTTAACGGGTTAAACGCCTCACCCACATAGATTGTAATATCTTCAACGCCATTTAGAGTAGGTGCTTGATTTGGTAATGGTTCCATAACTGTGATGATACGTTTAACACTTGTCGTTAACCCTTGGCTGTCTGATACAGAATATGTTAATTCATATGTTCCAGCCGTCTCAACATCAACAACACCCTCAACTTTAATCTTGGCAGTTAAGTCACCATCTTCTTTATCGCTAGCACTCACGCCTTCAAGTGCACTAAATAAATCTCCTACTGTAATGGTTTTATTTGAAACACCGCTTAAGACAGGCGCTGCATTTACGACAGCATCTTCACCGTCCACACGATATCCATTAAATGTAATATTACGAACGTCTGAGAAGCAAAGTCCAATCATACCTTGTAAGTTTGCTGTAGCACCCGGTTCTAATGTTTGCCACCCAGAAGATTTAATGGTAATACGTGTGAAATCACCATTATCTTCTTGTGTCACTGTTCCACCCCAAGATGATTTGAATTGAGCTGATTTTGGTAAATCAAACGCTAATTCCCATCCACCTTGAATCGTTTCTTCTGTATTATTTGTAATGATAAAATCGTACGTATAATTTGGATGATCATAGCTTCCTTTTAGTTCAACATCCACATTGATTTTCTCTAAATGGCTATTTGATTCATCTGTTACACTAGCTGGTCCCATCTCTTTTAATCCTTCGCTTAACTGAGTTGTTAGCGTGTCACCTACTGTGTATTTTCCTTCTGAAATATCGGTTGAACCTTCAACATAATTTGGATTTAAACCATAATCACCATTCATAACCCAAATTAATGCGCCACCTAAATTATTTTCTTCAATATATTTTAAACGCTCATCAATTGATTGTTCATTTTCAAATGATAAAAAGACTTTTTCATCATTATGCCATACATAAGGAACTTTACCAACCTCATCCCAATGTACTTGTAAATCTGGGTCTTGATCCATTAAGTTTAACACATGCCATAATGGATTTGCTCCAGCAGGAATAATATTTCCATCTTCATCTGGATCTCCCCAAATATTATATTTACCTGTTGCAGGGGTATTACTACTTCCGTGTAATCCAGTGCCATTTCCACCTTGAACATTTTCCCAACCACGTGTATAGTACGGAATTCCCATTAAGATTTTTTCAGGTGGTAAGACACCACGATAATATTTGTAAGCCCAATCTGCACCTAATACTGGCATTAACATATTGGCCGTTTCACGATCTTCTGGGTCAGGATAAATATTCGCTTGATTTTCAACAAACTCATTCCATCCGCCATGGAAATCATAAGACATAATACTTAAGAAATCTAAATGATCAGCATAATCATTTGATTCAACGCCACCTAATACCCAAGAAGACGCACTAACAGCTGCCGTTAGCAAATAGTCTTTTCCATCTTCCTGTCCCGCTTTATCAATGCCTTCACGTAATTTTTCAATCATAACGTTGTAACGTGCATTAATCGTATCACGACGTGGTTCTGATACATCGAAGTCCTCAGGATTTCCAGATTGTGATGTTGAAGATGGGAATTCAAAATCTATATCAACCCCATCAAATCCATAATCACGAATGAATTGAACAGCTGAATCAACAAATGTCTGAATACCTTCATCTGTATCCATCATTGTATAAAAGCCGCGTGAACCAGCCCATCCTCCAACAGAAATTAATAATTTAACATCAGGGAATTTTTTCTTCATTTGTTGTAACACATTGAAGTGTCCTTGATAAGATAAACTGTCATCTAATAAAATTTCTTCTCCGTTATAGCTTAAATCATAGCCCTCAAAATCTTCTTTAATGGCCGCATGCTCATCACCAAATGTGATTTTATTTGTATCAGGATCCACCATCGCAAAAGAATACTGAATATGCGTTAAAGATTCCCACTGTAAATCTGTTACATTAAAATAGTTATGTTCTTTTGATTCGTAAGCCCACTCAGGGAAATACCCTACAATTTTTCGTTCAACGACTTCTTCTGTTTTGCTTTCAAGTACCGTTGATTGCTCTTTTACTTCATCAAGTTCGACTGTTGCCTGTGCACCTTGTGTCACTGATAACGTCAATGCCGCAATAGATGCGACTGAGAAAATCTTTTTCAAGACATTCATCTAAAACTCCTCCTTTATCTCTTTATTGACCTTTATTTGAATCATTCGTCACATTTAATAAGTCAGGAGAGACAGGAAACTTTCAATTGTTCCCTGAAAGAGTCGTTACAATTACAAAAAATATGTTTATACTCTTTGGCAACTGGCTAGCATTGTCACTCGACTTTAGCCCCTATAGTTTTGCGTCACTAATTTTCATCAGCTTTGCCTATTAAATATTTGGCCGATATGATTCAACTCTACTTTAATATAGCTTTGAGGATCTTTGTTTCAAATGTCATTTTTAACCTACTTTTTGTCATTTTTAGTTCATTACACACATTTTTCTACCTTCATTTCTATGTAATAAAAGCCGCCATGGGGCCAAAAAAAAGTGAGCCGCAAGGAGCTCACCCATCCTATCTTTTATTGTTCATGTCTTAACTGTGGGATTTCAATCGAATTTACTTTTGACGTATCTATAACCTTTGTTAAACCAAAGCACACGACGTACACTAGCAATACACCTGTTACCCATTTTAAAATCAAACATTTTGCTTCCATTACTTTTCCCCCACTCTTTCAAGCGTTATTTAATAGACTGAAAATCATTGGTAAGCTCATTCATCGATTGTCATTTTCTTCTGCAATATTCTATTAATATTTTATTTTTTCATCCTAAAAACATGACAATATTTTAATCATTCATAAAAATATCTCTACGTCCTTATAATTCTTTAGACGTGTAGACGATGATAAATCCTTATATAAGTATTTACCTATGATGTTCATAACATATATGTATTTCATTTATGAACCCAAGCATCATATACTAGTTACTGTGAATAGGAAATCAATTATTAAGGAGAGTTAATAATGAACAACAAAACAAGAGATTGGAAAGTTTTATGGGAACTATTTAAATCAACATTTATTTTAAGTGCTTCAACATTCGGGGGTGGCTTTGTTATCGTTTCATTAATGAAAAAGAAATTTGTCGAAGAGTTAGGTTGGCTAGAAGAAAGCGAAATGCTTGATATTGCAGCCATTGCTCAATCTTCACCTGGGCCAATTCCAATTAATGCATCAGTAATTTTAGGTTATCGTATGCAAGGCATTTTAGGATCTATTGTTGCAATTTTTGGGACCTCAATTCCACCGATTGCTATTATTTCAATCATTTCTATTTTTTACACACAATTTAGAGAAAGTACTGTAATTGCAACAGCGTTAACCGTGATGCGAGCTGGCGTTGCAGCTGTTATTTGTGATGTGGTCATCAATCTTGCTAAAAATATTTTCAAAACAAAAAACATTTTATATATCGCGTTAATGTTTATTACCTTTATCATGACGTAT
>DNGE01000093.1:28248-28709 GCA_003486705.1 Bacillota bacterium | reverse complement strand
ACCGTTCTGGAGAGTCTGAAGATACTACGATCGCTGACATCGCTGTTGCGACTAACGCTGGTCAAATCAAAACTGGTTCTATGAGCCGTACAGACCGTATTGCAAAATACAACCAATTATTACGTATCGAAGACGAATTAGGTGAATTAGCTGTTTACAACGGAATGAAATCATTCTACAACTTAAAAAAATAATGCCAATAACATTTTAGTCTACTTTGCTGGATAGAAGTTGATTAATAAGTTAAAGCATTGATATAAAAGCCCCATGCTCCGTTTCGGAGGAGCATGGGGCTTTTTTTATATGAATAAAGAGATTAGTTTTATTAATATCCTGATTCTTAAGGTTATATAATGTATAAATAAGAAAATTTAGGATGTGGATAAAATGAAAGATAAAGAGACTAGTCTTGATTTTAAAGTATTAAATCTTGTTGTTTTATTAATAGGATTGCTCGTAGG
>DNGE01000093.1:24116-27927 GCA_003486705.1 Bacillota bacterium | reverse complement strand
TTTAATCTCATTCCTTATATTGTGCTCAATGTACAAGAGTTAATCGATCGACTTCCAGCATTGATTGATACATTCCAACAACTACTGGATAAATTTCAATTAGATTTTGAATTAACAAACTTTTTTGACTATACTAATCTTATTCAAAATAATGAGAATATGATCAGTATTTTAAAACATTTACTTAGTTATTTAGGTTTGTTTATTTCTAATTTCTCAAGCGGATTTTCAACGGTGTTTGGAATGATTATTTTAGTACCAGTGATATTATTTTACATTTTGAGTTCTTTTCATGAAATTCGGTCAAAAATTAAAGCAACGTTAATCAAAAAACAGAATAAAAAGTTATATGTTGCGTTAAAACAATGCGAAGATGTTTTGTCGGCCTACATTAGCGGAACCTTGTTTATATCCTTCTTACTTTCGATTATTGCAACGATTTTCTTTTCAATTATTGGAATACCGAATGCGATTGTATTTGGAATCATTATTGGGCTAGCCAATATTGTTCCTTATGTCGGTCAAATCATTGCGACGGTTCCACCAGCTTTATTTGGACTAACCGTCTCGCCAATAACACCGCTCATCGTTGTTGCAGGGATAATGATTTTAAACTTTATTGAAACAAATTTCTTTAGACCAATTATTATTTCTAAGGCGATTAATTTTCATCCGGTTATATTATTAACACTTATTATTTTGGGCGGACAAATTTTTGGACTCTTGGGGATGTTGGTTATTATACCGGTAGCAGGTATTGTTAGAGTCATCACGTTATACATCTATGACCTAGTTAAAACAATCTTGGTTAAAAGCATTAGATAAATGAGGGATATTCGCGCAATAAACTGTGTATATTTTTACTGTATTAATGAAGCAGTTAGGTGGAGAAGAGGTTTAGCAATTATCTCAAAACCTAAGTGAGAAATATGTTTTGTATTCAGTAAGTTTGTCTGTTTTACATAAATTACAATTATTATTCATAAGGTTAATAGAATTATATTGTAATAGGAGGAGCAGGCGAATGGGACTATTATTAATACAATATTTTGCATTAGCATTTTTAGTTGTGTTTTCATCCATTAGAATTTCAGAATGTGTCGACGAGTTAGATAAACGAACAAAGCTTGGGGGCGCATTAATTGGGGGAATATTATTAGCTGGGGTTACGTCACTACCAGAGTTAATTACGAGTCTTTCCTCAACGATGATGTTGAACAATCCTGATTTAGCATTAGGCAATATTTTAGGAAGTAATGCCTTTAATGTCTTTATTCTAGCAGTTGGAAATATAATCTTTTTTAAACATATGATGTTTAATCACACGAAAACGGGTAATGCTAAAACTAACTTTATTAATGTCATCATCTACATCTTAATTTTAATTACATTTTACAGTGTTACGATTGCTCGTGTTGGACATGTTGGCGTGACGTCTATTTGTATCTTTGTTTTATATTATATTAATTTAAAAATTGCGACTAATAATGATGAAGAAGAACATGAAGTCAGACAAGATCAGCCTAATGATGGAAGTTTTTCATGGTTAATATTTCGATTCATTTGTTGGGCATGTGTCATTGTTGGAACAAGTATGCTCGTGTCAATTACAACGGATAGAATTGCACAAGCGACAGGTATAGGGTCGTCATTTGTGGGTGCTATATTTTTAGGAGTTGCAACCTCGTTACCTGAAACCACGAGTTTAATTAGTTTGATTCGTTTACGGAATTATGATATGGCCATTGGGAATATCGTAGGAAGTAATTTGTTTAACTTTGGCGTTATCGCATTGACAGATTTCCTATATTTCTCAGGAAATATATTTGAAATTGCCGATGTTTCAAATACATTGCTAGTTACTGTCGGGCTTTGTGAAGCAATGATATTACTTTATATCTTGCTGAAAAAGCGTATGACCAATGTTTTTATCTATTCTTTACCTTCATTCGGTATATTAGCAATTTATTCCTATTATCTCTATGTTTCCCTAAAATAATGGTTGAATTTGCTTGCTCTTTATGATACAGTTTATATGATGACAAAGGAGGGTTTAGTATGTTCCGATTAGGAATTGTTGATGTATTATTTATGGTTGTTTCAATCATCATCATAATATTAGTTGCTCTACAAAGTTCAAAACAGGGATTAAGTGATTCATTAACGGGTGGTAATAGTGAATTGTTTAAAAATCAAAAAGAACGTGGAGCTGAAGCGTACATTGTACGTGCAACTTATATCTGTTCAATTGTTTTTATCATCTTAGGAATAATCGTATTTATGAAATAGATAGTAAACTCATATTCATTGAATATGAGTTTTTTTTGGGTTTCTAATTGTAAAATGCACGATTAAGATATAAAAAAAAGGAAATTGGTATAAACTAAATCAGAGTTTCAAACTCTTACCTTGCATAAATCTATATTAATTTTATAAGTAAACAACATGAATGGTACGGTGTAAAATAAACGCGTATGAAATGTGAAATAACGCGTTGATAAATATGAAGTCGTATTTAAATATTTAAGTCATGACAATCATTGTGTTGAATTAAAATTAATATAATTTAATAGAACATATTATCGGAGGTGTTTTTTTTGAGAAACACAGTATTAGAATTATTTGGATCAAGTCATTATGAGGCGAAAACAATAGAAGAATTAGTTGAATATTTTCAAATTGAGGGAGCTGAAGGTTTTAAAGATTTTGTTAAGCTAATGGTTCAACTTGAAGACGAAGGTATTGTCATTCGTACGAAGAAAGATCGTTATCATTTAGCACGTGACCTTGGATTTTTTAAAGGGATATTATCAATGCACAGTAAAGGATTCGGATTTGTATCAATTGAAGAGATGGATGATGTGTATATCTCACCTGAGGATTTACACGGGGCATTGCATAAAGATACAGTCTTAGTTAAGTTATTGCCATCTTCGAAAGGTGATAGTTTAGAAGGAAAAATCGTTCAAGTATTAGAACGTGGAGTTAAAGAGTTAATCGGAACTTATTATGAAATTAAGCAAGTGGGTTATATTAAACCAGATGAACAGCGTTACACAGCTGTTGTTGCAGTGCCTAAAAATAAAAGTAAAGGTGCTGTAAAAGATCATAAAGTTCGCGTGCGTGTGGTTGATTATTTACCGAACAATGTAACAGAAGCAGAAGTCGTTGAAATATTAGGACATAAAAACGATCCAGGTATTGATATTTTATCAGTTGTTTATAAATATGATATTATACCAGAATTTACGCCAGATGCGCTTGAACAAGCGGCATCTATTTCAGAGACAATTAGTGAAGAAGATTTAGTAGGGCGTCGTGATTTACGTAATGAAACAATTGTAACAATTGATGGAGATGACGCCAAAGACTTAGATGATGCTGTACATGTTCGTCAATTAGAAAATGGTAACTATTTATTAGGCGTTTCTATCGCAGACGTATCTCATTATGTAACAGAGGGATCACCTTTAGATCGTGATGCATATTTCAGAGGAACAAGTGTTTATTTAGTTGATCGCGTTATTCCAATGATTCCACACCGATTATCAAATGGTGTATGTTCATTAAATCCTCAAGTCGATCGATTAACCTTAACATGTGAAATGGAAATTTCACCAACAGGTGAAGTTGTCAATCATGAAATTTTCCCGTCAGTTATTAAAACAACTGAACGTATGACGTATAATCATGTCAATCAAATCTTAATGCATGAAGATGAAGCATTATGTGAACGTTATGAATCATTAGTCCCAACGTTTAAATTAATGTATGAATTAGCACAAATTTTAAGAAAAGCACGTCATGAACG
>DNGE01000093.1:11577-23867 GCA_003486705.1 Bacillota bacterium | reverse complement strand
TTCCCACAAGATATCGTGTTACGTGAACGTTATCTAGCAGAACGAATTATTGAAGATTTTATGTTAGCTGCTAATGAGTGTGTAGCAGAACATTTCCACTGGATGAATGTTCCGTTTTTATATCGTGTACATGAACATCCAAAACCTGAAAAGTTAGAGCGTTTCTACAAATTAGCAAAAGCGTTAGGATATCAAATTAAAGGAACAAGAAATGAAGTGCACCCAAAAGCATTACAAGTTATTGCAGAATCTGTACAAGGTCAGCCAGAACAAGTGGCAATGAGTACAATGATGTTACGTTCTTTACAAAAAGCGAAATACAGTGAAGATAGTTTAGGTCACTTTGGACTTGCAGCAGAGTTTTACACACACTTTACATCGCCAATTCGTCGTTATCCAGATTTAATGGTTCACCGATTAATTCGTCGTTATTTGTTTGAAAATGACTTATCTAATGATACAATTACATATTATACAGGATTTTTACCAGAAGTTGGGTTACAGACGTCGAAGCGTGAGCGTGATGCCATTGATGCAGAACGTGAAGTAGACGATATGAAAAAAGCTGAATACATGACGCAATTTATTGGCGAAGAATTCGAAGGTGTTGTTTCGTCTGTTACTAAATGGGGTATGTATGTTGAGCTTCCAAACACTGTAGAAGGACTTGTGCATGTTAATGATTTAACAGATGATTACTATGAATTTGATGAAGATAATTTATCTTTAATGGGTCGTCGTACAAAAACCATTTATAAAATTGGAGATGTAGTGAAAGTTGTTGTTGCGAATTCAAGTAAAGAAGAACGCAACATTGATTTCCAATTAGTTGGGATGGCAAAAAGTCGTCGTCAACGTCAATTTAAACGCATCGATACAAGAGAAACTACAGGAAATCGTAACTCAAAACAAAACGGTGGCGGTTATTCATCACAAGGAAAAGGTGGAAAAGGTTCAAAGCCTAAACGTAATAATGGACCGCGTAAAAATACTTCTGGAGGAAAACCATCAAACAACTCAAGACCAGCTAAAGGTTCAAAACCGAAAGGACCAAGCAATAAGAATCGTTAGTGGTGGCGATTGGGGAAAGGAAGTTAAGGAGAAGTGAAGGAAAAATTAAAATCAATTAAATGGTTAAACGTTAGTTTATTTGTCATTATTACCATCGGATTGTTGTACTTAGCTCAGCTATTTATTCAACCGGATATGGTAGGATGGGATATTGAACGTGTTAAACATTATGATGCCGGTAATGATTTAAGTATTCAGTATGATTTTGAATATTCAACTGATGTTGAATATGGAGTTGTTTATAATCAAGAAAAGTGTGATCAAACACAAGCGTGCGACGTGACATTAAAAATTTCAAAAGGAAAAGATGTTAGTCAGTTCAGTGAAAAAGAGTTAACACAATATTTAGATGAATTAGTAGCAAAGGGGCTCATTAATGAAGAGGGAATCATTTTTGAGGAAGCTACTTTTTCAAATGAAATTGAAAAAGGTTATCCTATCACGTATGTCTCAAATCCTTATGAAAGTACAATAAATATCACCTTGTCGAAAGGCTTAGAAACAAAAGTTTATCAGGCTACAATGGTAGGTGTAGGTGATATTTTATTACATGATACCGTATATAATTCGGTTAAGGGTTCATCCGATAACTATGATTTTAGTTCTTTATTAAAAGAAATGATGCCATATATTGAACCTGCTGATTTTGCTTTTGTTAATCAAGAAACAAATATTGGTGGAACAAGTATAGGGTTATCAAGTTATCCAAGTTTTAATAGTCCTTATGAAATTGTCAGCGATTTACGAGACATTGGCTTCAATATGTTCTCACGAGCAAATAACCACACGCTTGATCGTGGAGAAGCAGCTATTGTATTGGCTCAACAACATTTTGAGACTTTTGATGATATTATTACTGCAGGGTCAACGACAAGCTTTGAAAACCGTGATACCATTCCTGTTATTGAAATGAATGGCATTACGGTATCATTACTTGCATACTCATATGGCTTTAATGGCTACATCGTGCCAGAAGGTAAAGAGTACTTAGCTAATGAATTTAGCTATGATACGGCGCGTGAAGATATAAAAAAAGCAAAACAAATATCTGATGTTGTTGTGGTTTCGATGCACTGGGGCTATGAGTATCAAAGTTTACCTGCAGATATTCAATTGGAACAAGCTCAATTTTTAGCAGATGAAGGTGTTCATATTGTCATGGGGCACCATCCACATGTTATTCAGCCAGTTGATAAACTCATTGGTACGAATGGAAATGAAACATTAGTGATGTATTCATTAGGGAATTTTGTTTCTGGCCAAACCGGACTTGAAAAACAAGTTGGTGGTGTTGTCAAATTTGATATAACGAAAACAACGGTTGGTACTGAAACATTTATTGAGCTTTCAGTACCACAATTTATGCCAACATATAATTATCCAGCAGGTCGATATACAGACTATCGATTAGTCCCACTGATTGACTCAACTCAAAAGAATTACTTTAATGAAGTTAAAACCTTATTAGAAACTTACTCAGATGAGGTTGAAGTTGTAGAATATATTACATATAATTAAAGATAGACAAACTCATTATCAATTTGATAATGAGTTTCCTTTAATTTTTATGAAGGTGGTGGAAAGATGCCAAAAGGTGTAGGGTCGACAATTGCACAAAATAAAAAAGCAGGTCATGATTATTTTATTGAAGAAACGTTTGAAGCGGGAATTGTTTTACAAGGAACGGAGATTAAATCGATTCGAGCGGGGAAAGTGAATTTAAGAGATTCATTTATTCGTATTGAGCGAAACGAAGCATTTGTTCATAATATGCATATCTCTCATTATGATCAAGGAAATCGATTCAATCATGACCCGTTAAGAACACGTAAGTTACTCTTACATAAACGCGAAATTGCAAAGTTAATTGGGACGCAAAAAGTGGGTGGTTACTCATTAATCCCATTAAAAATGTATATTAAAGATGGTTATGCTAAATTATTATTTGGAGTTGCTAAAGGTAAGAAGAATTACGATAAGCGCCAAGATTTAAAAACAAAAGATGCAAAACGTCAAATTGAACGAGCTTTAAAAGATCGTCAACGAGATTAATTAGAAAAAAGATTACAGTCTACGATTGTAATCTTTTTTTGTTGTTTAAGTCTTCTAAGTTTATTAGCGAAAGTGGCTGTAAAGAAGTAAAAGGAAAAAAAGACATATTATTTAAAGTTTTGGAAATATTAAAATAGAACGGTTATGATGAAAGGTGTGGCGATAATGGGAAAAAAGTGATAATTATTGGGGGGGGTATTGGCGGATTAGCAAGTGCGTTAAGATTATTACATAAAGGGTATGAGGTGGAAGTATTTGAAAAAGAGAATACATTAGGTGGGCGTGTCAATCAAATTATATCGAACCTTGGGTATCGTTTTGATTTGTCAGCTTCCATTTTATTATTACCTCAAACGTTTTATGAACTATTTTCTGACCTTGGCTTAAACTTGCAAGATTATCTTGAGATGAACTTGTTACATCCAACGTATCGTGTCTTTTATAAAAATCAAGAGATAATTGATTTTAGTACCGAACTTGCAGAGCTTGTACCGCAGTTAGAATCTTTTTCAAGTGAAGATGCAGCAGGGTATTTAGCGTGGTTAACAGATATTTATAATAAATATCGAGTCATTGATGAATCCTTTTTAAGGAAGTCTTTTGAATCGTTAGGAGAATTTTTAAACCCTAAAACAATGGCGAATTTATTGAAGAGTAAACCATTTAATAGTACGACTGACTATTTAAAAAGTTTTATAAAAGATGAGCGGGTTTTAAACTATTTAAGTTTTCAGGCGATGTTTATTGGGATGAATCCGTATGAAAGTTCAAATTTGTATACGTTGCTACCTGCAGTTTCACAGTTATATGGTCTTTATTATATAAAGGGCGGGATGTATGAGTTAATAAAAGTATTAGAAAAACTTATTTTAGAAAAAGGGGGCAGAATTCATTTAAATAGTGAGGTTCAAAAAATTGTGACATCTAATCATAGAGCCATAGGGGTGAGTGTAGGCGGTGATTTTATTAAAGGGGATATTATCTTAGCGAATGCGGATGTTTTATATGTTAATGAGTGTTTGTTGGGTGAATCACCACAAAAGTATAAGATGTCGTGTTCAACGTATATACTATATTTAGGTGTTAAACAAAAGCTACCGAAATTTTCGGTTCATAATCTCTATATTGGTCCTGAGTTTGAAAAAAATATAACAGCGCCTTTTATAGGTGCTGTGCCTGAAAAGCCATCGTTATATGTTTATATGCCAACATCAATTGATGAGAATTTAGCTCCTAAGGGATGTGAGTGCTTAAATATTATGGTGCGCGTCCCTAATTTACTAAAGGCAAATGTTTGGAACACAGAGGCTAAAGAAGGGTTGAAGACATATATTTATGATGTGTTAGAGCAATTAACAGAAATAGCGGAATTTGAGAAAGTGGTGGAGTTTGAATCTGATTTTACGCCTGTGGATATGTTGAATAAGTTTAATGCATCACTTGGATCAGCGTTTGGAGTTAGTCCCGATTTGAATCAGACGAATTATTTTAGGCCTCATCATAAAAGTAAAACGTATGAGGGATTGTATTATGTTGGGGCTTCAACACATCCTGGAACAGGTATTTCTCTAGTTTTACATTCGGCAAAATTAGTTTCAGATATAATTTGTCATAATAAGTAAAGGAATAGCATATATTTTTTAAAGGTAAATCACACGACATTATGGTAAAAAAAGGAAGAGTGTGATATAATATAATAGCGTCATGCTTTGTGCAACTACGTTAAAAAGGGGGGCTTTTTATGTTAAGAAGTGAGGTTCTAAAGTTAAAAGAATTCACAGACGAAGAAGTAAGAAAACCAGTTTTAATACGTTACACAGTTATCGTAGATATAAATCATAAAATGCCTTATGATGAGGAGGCACTTGGGTTCATTGCGGCAATTAAAAGTTTGCCAGATGATTTACAATATGTTGAATTACAATATGGAATTACAGATACGAAAATCACGCATTTACAGCGTCAACATATTATTATTAAGGTTAATCATGAACTATATTATGAGATTAGAATTGATGATGATTTTGAGTTGTTTTTCTTATTTGTCCGATTATTTAATAACTATGAATCTTTTGTAGAATCTTATGAGCAAGTTGTAACACAGGGTGTGTTAGGTAAGGCACTGCAAAAGTATAATTATTAATAGGATTAGGAGAAATATGGATAGGAACGCTAACTGAGCTATTTATTTTTGTTGTCATTGAAATCGTAGCATATTTAGTATTTACGATAGGCTTAGATGCGAAAAAATAAAAAGGTAGGTTACGTGTGTATATTAATAAAATGAATTTAACGCATAGAACGATTTTATATGATGTGGTAAACCTTTGTGCTATATTTCAAGGCGTATGGTTATGGAATAACTATAATATTTCAACTATTTTTGCGAAGATATTATTTGGAATGATCATGAGTTTATTACATTTTTTATTTAATCAACAGGAAGCTATTTACTAGCTTCTTTTTTATTTTAGAAAAAATTATAATAATTTTAAAAAATTTGGAACAAACTATAAAGAAATAGCGTCTAATTTAATGTAAAGTGGTCATTGGGCTAATGTCATGTAGACATAGGTCAAACATACTTTTCAAATTTTATAAAAAAACAGTAGAGATATTGTAGGAGGACAAAGATGAAAAAATTAAAATTAGCTTTAATGGCAATGTTAGCAGTAGTTGTTACTGTTGGATGTTCTAGTGATTCAAAAGAAGAGGGAACTGAGTCAAATGTTTCTGTTGTTGAAGTGGGTAACAAGATAATTGAAGAAGGTTATATTCGTATGCCTTTAGAAATTACTGAACAACAAGCAGAGGAAATTTATCATATTGATGGTGATGTAGTAGAAGAATATTCTATTTTAAAAACGGGAATTTCACCAGGGACAGGATTTGCTTTTATCATTAAAGCAAAAGATGGACAATTAGATGCAGCTAAAGCTATTGTTGAACAAGTGAAAAATGATACAATTGCAAATGCTTTTTATCCAGAAGAGCAAGAAGCTGCAGAGCAAGCTGAAATTATTGAGAATGGTAATGTGTTAGCATTATTAATTTTCGATAGTGAAATTAAAGAAGAGGCTATTAACTTATATAAAGAGTTAGTTAAGTAATTCTTTATATAAAATAAATTAAATTAAAGAACAAAGGTCGAGGCTAAAGCCTTGACCTTATTTTTTAAGTGAGGGATTAGAATGGTTTTTAGTAGTTTATTATTTATGTTTAAATTTTTACCCATTGCTTTTTTAATTTATTATTTTGTGCCATTTAAGTATAAAAACCTTACAATTTTAATTTTAAGTTTATTGTTTTATTCATGGGGTGAACCTAAATATATATTAATAATGTTTGCTTCTATTTTTGTGGACTTCTTTATATCTAAAGGAATTGAATGCAATCGTGATAAGAAGAATGTAACAAAACTTTTATTATTAACATCAGTCTGTTTTAATCTAGGTATGTTAATGTTTTTTAAATACACAAATTTCTTTATTGAAAATCTTAATCATTTAACAGGAACAACATTGGCGTATTTAAAATTAACTTTACCGCTAGGGATTAGTTTTTATACGTTTCAAACGATGTCATATACAATTGATGTGTATTTAGGAAAAGTTCGTGCTGAGAAAAATCTAATCAATTTTGGAGCCTTTGTTTGTTTATTTCCACAACTTATTGCAGGGCCAATTGTTAAGTATTCTGATATTAGTGAAGAGTTGCAACACCGTAAAATCTCATTACCACAAATTGATGATGGTGTCCGCCTTTTTATTATGGGACTTGCCTCGAAAGTTCTAATTGCCAATAGTATTGGAGCACTTTGGGATTCAGTTTTAGAGATTGGTTTTATAAATATTTCAACACCACTTGCTTATATGGGGCTACTTGCTTTTGCATTACAAATTTATTTTGATTTTAGTGGGTATTCCTTAATGGCTATTGGACTTGGAAAAATGTTAGGATTTAATTTTCCACAGAACTTTAATTATCCGTATATTTCAAAAAGCGTGACGGAGTTTTGGCGTCGTTGGCATATGACATTAGGATCTTGGTTTAGAGAGTATGTTTACATTCCGCTTGGTGGAAATCGTTGTACACCACTTCGAACGTATTTTAATTTATTTGTCGTTTGGTTTTTAACAGGCTTTTGGCATGGAGCAAGTTGGAACTTTATTTTATGGGGATTATATTTCTTAGTCTTATTAGTCATTGAAAAAAAGTTCTTATTAAAATACTTACAACAAAGCAAAGTGTTATCTCATGTGTATTTAATTCTTGCTATCTTTTTTAGTTGGGGATTATTTGCATTAACGGATTTTACAAGCATGGCACAAATGTTTAATAAACTATTTATCTTTAAAGGTGGAAATGATTATTTATTTTATTTACGTAATTATGGTGTAACATTCTTAATAGCCTTTTTCTTTTCAACGCCAGTGTTAAAAAATTGGTATGAAAAAAATAAAGAGAGAAAAGGTTTAATAACAATGGGATTAGCTATTTTATTACTTATTTCGGTGGCTTATTTAGTTGATGCTAGTTATAATCCATTTCTTTACTTTAGATTTTAGGAGGGCGTCGGAATGAAAAATATAATAAAGTATCCCGCAACATTATTTTTTGCGATTGTTATTATCGGTTTCTCGGTCTTAGATATCGTTTATCCACTCAAGACTTTCTCTGAAACTGAAAATCGAATGCTAGCACAAATGCCGGAATTTAGTCTTGAAAAACTATTTAATGGAACGTTTACATCAGATTTTGAAACCTTTACAAATGATCAATTTTTTGCACGAGATGAGTGGATTACATTAAAATCTTTTTCTGAAATGTTGTTGCAAAAAATAATAAATAATGGAATTGTGTACGGTAAAGATAATTATTTGTTTGATTTGACCTCAACGATTAATGAAGGCCAATATCAGAAAAATTTAAGCTATTTGGCAGAATTTTCACAGATGTATGCAGATTATAATGTATCAGTTGGAATTATCCCTAATTCAACAGCAATATTAAAAGAAAAGTTGCCACTCGGTTTTACAGGAATTGATCAATTAGCGTTATTAAATGAGATTGAGAGTGTCGCAAAACATAGTCAAATTATGGACTTAGTCACACCATTGCAAGCGCATTCTCAGGAATATATTTTTTATAAAACGGATCACCACTGGACAACGCTTGGAGCTTATTATGCTTATGAGCAAATATGCAATACACTTGGGATGAATGCTGTTTCGTTAAATACTTTAGTTGGGCATGAAGTAAAAGAATTTAAGGGAACGTATTTTGCAAAAGCTAAGAAGTTAAATACAGATTTAGATACGATAACGTATTATGATTTTAATTCAAGTACAATAAAAATTGGATTAGATGAATACACTAGCTTATACGATATTTCTAAATTTGAAGTATATGATAAATATTCCGCTTTTTTATACGGTAATAATGGATTAACAAGTATTGAAACGCCAAGTAGTCCGAATCAAAAAGTCTTGATTATTAAAGATTCTTATTCAAATAGTTTAGCACCCTTTTTGACAGAACATTATAGCACGCTTGATTTAGTTGATTTGCGTCAATTTACAGGGTCATTAAGTGAGCTCATTACAAATGGTGAGTACGATGACATCATCTTTTTATTTAGTGTTTCAAATTTTGTAAGCGAACCTAATATTGCAAAATTAAGATATTAATTTTGCAAAGTGTAGGCATAAAAATAACCTTAACCAACATAAAGTAAAATAGATTCAGTATGAAAGTCATGCTCTAAATGGGGGGAGCTAAATGTATAAATATATTATCTATCTAAATAGTGTGTTCATATTTATCATTGGATTTTGTTATTATTTTGAATACTTGAATGTGCAAGAACAATCGTTAAAACTATATGGATTACTTCTACTTATCTTAAGTGTTATACTTGGATGCAGCCAACTATATTATTTACCTAAAAAAATATCGAATTATATTATCATAAGCTGCGTGTGTGCATTACTTATATTGCAGCTAATTCCGATGGTAGATTGGTTTGTATTAATCATTAGCATCCCGGAAGATAAAGTTCTAATAAATAATTATTTTTTCGATTTAATACCAGCCCTTTTAATTTTAGTTGTCTGTCTGTTTCAAGTTAGTATATTTTTATTTAAACAAAGACAATTAAAAAAATATAAAAAGCTCAAGTTCCGAACTTGAGCTTTTTATATTTCAAGAAAAATTTACTTCGCTTTTTTTTCAATTCCCAAATAAATAGTCGGTACGACAAACAACGTTAATAGTGTTGCATAAATTAAACCACCAATCGTTGTAATGGCCATTGGGGCCATCATTTCAGCTCCATCACCGATCCCTAAAGCCATCGGTACAAGTGCAGTGATTGTGGTTAAAGCAGTCATAATAATAGGTCGTAAACGGTCTTTAGAGCCTTGAACAACAGCCTCAATAGGCGTAAAACCGGCTTCTTTTAACTGGTTAATATGATCAATAATAACAATCCCATTATTCACAACAACACCGGTTAATATAATTAACCCAATCATGGCCACAACGCTAACTGGTGTATTCGTTAAGAATAAACCTAAGAATCCACCGGTAATGGCAAGTGGAACCGTTAATAAGATAATGAATGGGTATTTTAACGATTCAAATTGAGAAGCCATCACCATGTAAACAAGTAAAATAGCAGCAAGTAAGGCAAACATTAATTGTGTCATTGCTTCATTAATTTGCTCTTGTTCTCCACCGATAATGATTTGATAACCATCAGGAAGATCGTAGCTTTTAATTTTATCTTCAATTAATGAACCGACATTCCCCATAGTATAACCGGTTTGAAGCTGAGCAGATACAGTTAATGTACGAGATTGATTATCACGGTTAATCGAAGCATACCCGGTATCGTAAGTCACATCTGCAACATCTTTTAATAACACAGTACCCCCAATCGGTGTTTCAATTTCAAGGTTTTCAATAGCCTCTAAATCGTTTTTTACCTCTTTTACAGGTTCGTATATGTTAACTGTAAAATCGTATCCTGAAATAGTAAGACTCGATTTTTGAACGTTAGGTGTAATGAAATCTTTAGTTGCTGTAAAGACTTGAGCATTACTTAAACCGTTAGCAATGCTTTTTTCACGGTTCACTGTAATTTTAATTTCAGGTGCTGCTTTTTCAATTCCATTGTTAATTTCTGTTGTTCCTTCCACCTCTGAAATTAAAGTGGCTAAATCATTGGCAATCGTTTCAAGGATATTAAAATCAGGCCCTTTAACTGAAATTGAAATGCCACTTGCCATCATCATCATCGAACTATTTTGATCACTAATTGTGATATCATGCTCAAATGTTTCAGCTTTATCACGTAATTGTTGTGCGACCTCATTTGTTGAACGCGTTCGATTCTCTTTTAAAATAATGTAGATTGAAGCTTCGTTAGACGTTTCACCCATCATACCACTACCGATAGTAGCTCCTAACGTATCGATTTCTTCAACGCTCATAAATGAATTCACAATGTCATCTAAATAAGCATATTGCTCTGCTTCTTGAGCTCCTTCTGGTAATGCAACAGTAACCACAATTTGACCTTGATCACTTGCAGGGAAAAATTCAACACCCTTGCTCATACCTAAAAATAAACTAATAACTAATAAGAGAATCGGTGTAACAATCGTTAATGCTTTTCGTTTAAGCGTAAACTGAAGCGCACGCTCATAGCTTTTTTTAACTTTTGTTAATAAAGAACGTTCCTCTTTTTCGCTATCCACATCTTTTAAAAGTTTAGATGAAAGCATTGGGACGAGTGTTAAGGCCACGACCAAACTACCAATTAGTGAAAAGGAAATCGTTAAGGCAAGTTCTTTAAAAATATCAGCCGTGAATCCTTTAATAAATAAGACAGGTAAGAATACAGCAATTGTTGTTAATGTCGAAGCTGTGATCGCACCAGCAACTTGAGAAGCTCCAGTAATGGCTGCATCATAACGACTTACACCACGACTTCTAAGTCGGTAGATATTTTCAATCACAACAATTGAGTTATCAACAAGCATCCCAACCCCAAGCGCTAAACCACTCATAGAAATCATGTTTAACGTAATGCCACTAAAATATATTAAGATAAACGTCACCATGACACTGATAGGAATAGATAAACCAACAATTAACGTCGGTCCAAACGCACGTAAGAAGATAAATAAAATAATAACAGCAAACACGCCACCTAGTAATAAGTTAGACGTAACAGAATTAACAGCTAAGTTAATGTATTCTCCTTGGTCCATTAAAACAGTGATTTCTACATCTTTAAACTCTTCTTCAATCTTTAAGATTTGAGCATGTACCGCATCTACAACATCAGTCGTTGCCATATCGCTTTGCTTTTGAATACTGATCATAATCGCATCTTGACCGTTTACTTTCGTATAAGCAGACTCAGCCGTATCAATTATTTCAATATCAGCAATGTCACTTAAGGTAATCGTCATCAAATCATTTTTCATAATCGGTAAGCTATTTAACTCATTAAGGGAGTTTAACTTATCCCCAATACGAACCATGTAATCAATCTGATTAGATGTCACATAACCAGCAGGCATACTGAAGTTTTGACCTTGTAAAAGACCATTAATTAGCTCACTACTTAAATTAAAATCAACTTTTGCAGAATCGGGGAGTTGTGTATTTTCAGCCATTGTTTCAGACATCCCGTTTTCAATCAGTTGCTTGACCATCTCTTGTTGTAGTAAGTCATTCATTTCATTATTTTTTTCAGTAATCTTATCTTCATTAAGCATAATTGAAATTTCATTCTTAGAAGCACCAGTTAAACTCGCTTGTCCAACGCCTTCAATACGCTCAATGCGAGGTAATAGTTCATTTTGAACGAGTAGGGTAGATTCTACTTTGTTTAAATCTTTAACCCCAACCGCAATGCTCATGACGGGCATCATATTAGGATTTAGTTTCATAATGATCGGTTTATTAGCCCCTTCGGGTAAATAAGGTTCAATCATTCCTAAATTTTCACGTAACTCAATCATTGCAGAATCCATATTTGTTCCATCATTAAATTCAACCATAACCATTGAAGAATTTTCAGACGAAACGGACGTAACATTTTTAACATTACTTACCGTTGAAAGCGAACTTTCAATCGGTTTAGTTAACAT
>DNGE01000093.1:11171-11321 GCA_003486705.1 Bacillota bacterium | reverse complement strand
CTGACGTTTGGAAAAAGTTCGGTTGATAAGTTTGTTAGCGACAAGACCCCAATTAAAATAGCGATTAAAACCATCATTAAAACGGAAACAGGTCGCCTGACACTAAACTGCGATAGCCATTTCATTTCTTCACCTCTTATTTGATTTATT